>CACZJT010000021.1 GCA_902781565.1 uncultured Ruminococcus sp. | reverse complement strand
TCTCGGTATCATCATCATATTCCTCTTGCCCTGCGTGTTCCATAGCCGAAAGCAGCGTATCCTCCGTATAGGGCTTCGGAGGGCTGGTAAAATGCTCCGCTTTTTCCGCTCCGATAACATCATATTCGTTACCCTTCCGAACATCTGTAAGATGATCGTTTACGCTTTCTTCTTCCTCGTCATTATCGGAGTTTTTGTTTTTTAATTCGGCTTTGACATTCCTTTCAAGAGCCTTCCAGCCCTCATCAATGACAGTTCTGCCGCTCGAAGTGAACGTTACGCCGCCGCAGTCGAGCGTGAGCTTTACCGCTTCATACTTGTGCGGCTGCGATACCGCGAGAATGAGCCTTGCGGATATGAGCTTCAATATGTTTTTCTCCGCTTCCGTTACAGGGACAGTCTGTTCTGCGGCTTCAATACCGACTGTAGGGATGATCGCATGATGTCCCGTGACTTTCTTATTATTGATGACCCTCTTTACATCGGGCTCGTCGGGAGCGTTCCCGAAAGCCGTGAACACCTTATACACCGCCCCGACCACTTCTCGCGCTGTCTGCTCCATATCATCGGAAAGGAACTGACTGTCCGTGCGGGGATATGTAGCGAGCTTTTTCTCATATAAAGACTGCAAATAGTCCAGTGTCTGCTGCGCCGTATATCCGAATCGTTTATTAGCTTCGCGCTGCAAGGTCGTAAGATCGAAGAGCTTGGGCGGATTGACCGTCTTTGTTTCGTGTTTGACATCGGTCACAACGGCAGGCTTGCCGCCGATCTGTGACATTATCTTATCTGCGGCGCTCTCATTGTCGATACGCTCTGTTTCTGCCTTGAAAAGCCCGCAGTCTATCACTGCGGTATAATACTTCTGCTTGACAAAATTCTTTACATCATAGTCGCGCTTGACTATCATCGCAAGCGTCGGGGTCTGTACTCTGCCGAGGTTCAGAGCGCCGCCGTATCTGCAAGAAAACAGCCGAGACCCGTTCATTCCCACGAGCCAGTCCGCCTTCGCACGGCTGAATCCTGCGGCAAACAGATCGTCATACGCCGAGCTGTCCTTCATTTTTGCAAGACCGTCCTGTATGGCGCTTTCTTCAAGGCTCGACACCCAAAGTCTTTTGACGGGCTTGCTGCTTCCCGACATCTGATAGACGTATCTGAAAATACACTCGCCCTCGCGGTCTGCGTCTGTTGCACATATGACCTCATCTATCTTCGGGTCGTTCAGCAGCTTTTTGAGTATGCCGAATTGCTCCTCACAGTCCTTATTAAGTGTGAACAGCCACTTATCGGGTATCATGGGCAGCTGTTCAAAGCTCCATTTCTCTGCCCATTTTTCATTGTAGTCATTGGGATATTTCAGTCCGACCAAATGACCGAAGCACCATGATACGATGTATCCGTTACCTTCTGTATAGCCGTCATTTTCAAGAAATTCCGAAGAACTGGACGAAGAACCACCGGATTGCTTTAGCAAAGAGAATCAAACTCACTCTTTCAACATCATGCGGGCTGAACAATACGGTATAGGATATAGGCGGTGGAAAACATGACTGATAAAGAAGCCCATGAAGAAATAAAAAGACTTCTGATTGCGGAGGATAATGAGATCGAAAAGAGACGAACAGAATTATCATCAAACGGTCAGATTTGTGGTGGTTTAGATAACAATACTTGGTGTAAAGACATAGAAGATAAGTATAAAAATATGATAGACGAAATAATTAAACAAATCGACTGATACGATTTCAAGCACCCCGCCCCGGCGAGGTGTTTTATTTATGCCCGAAAGGAGCCGACACCATGATAACGATAGGCACTCACCCCGATATCTCCGAAGCGGAGAACAACACTTATCCTCACCGTGACGGCGTGGTGAACATCGCCCTCGACGGGGACTATGTTGACCTGAGCTACGACTTCGACCCCGTGCCGTTCCAGCGCATACGCCGCATAACGGGGTACCTCGTCGGCACTCTCGACCGCTTCAACAACGCCAAGCGCCGAGAGGTCGAGGACAGGCTGAAGTACACGGATGAAATACTCGCGGGGCTTGACCTCGCCCACATGAAACAGGTCGCAGATGAGATATTGAAGCTGTGTGACATGGGCAAGACGATCATTATCACGAAGCCTTATATTACACCGTAATTGGTAAGTTTTACGATTATCTGGGTCAATGCGAAAAAAAATACAGATCTCCTGCACCGTTTTGTCGATGCGCCGGGTATTACTTACGGAACGTAAAAAAACAAAACGGAGGAAAAGATCATGCCGACCAATATCAATGTTAAGAAATACGAATTAAATTCACTTAGCGCAGACAGTATAAAGAAAAACGCCGCCTTTGCCTCATCGCTTTATGAAACCTTAAAGTCGCTCAAATATCCCGCAAGAAGAAACGGAGAGCCTACCGATAAGGAACTGCTGTTCAATTCGATACTCGAAAATGCCAAGACGACACGGGATATGGCTGCTGAGCTCAGCGCCAAGAAGCGCGGCGTTTCCATGAGCGAGACAAGCTTTTATTCGACCTATCTCAACAATGTCATAGATTGCTGTATGGAATACGAAAAGGCGATGGGCAACCCCGTCACCGAAGCCGATAAGAAGCGCGTGAGGGGTATCAAAGCGATCCGCGCCGCCGCGGTCAAGAACAAGTCGTCGCTTGACAAGACTACCGACAGGATAGAAAAAGAGATAAAGGGAAAGGTGCTGGACGAGACCTTCGGCACTTACTTCAAGTTCTCGGCGACTTCATCTCAGGCGAAGCACTCCTTTTTCGGCGACAAGTATTACGATGTCTCATCGCGTATGGAAAACGGTAACGGCTATTCCATGCCGAGAACGGGCGGAATGAGCATAGCCGTTTTCGCCCTGCTGAATGAGGGCATGAGCTTTAAGGACCTCACCGACCCCGCTAAGAAGATCGCCGAAAAGCAGGCGATGTACGAAAAGGTCACTCAGATGGTAATTCAGAACGATGCCGAAAGCCAGAAGTGGATAGCCGAGACTATCTACAACGGACACAAAAACTGCATGAAAATGATAGATGAGCAGTCGAAAAAGCTCGATTTCGGTAAAAGGAGAGAGCTTATAAAGGACGAGACCTACTGCCGCCTGATGACCCTCAGTTTCTACGATTTTGACTGCTGGCAGGAAATGGCACACTGCAAGGACGAGATAACCGCGGTCGCCGCTAAGGACGATCCCGCCATCAAAGAATATGCCGACCTGCGCGAAAAATGGGCTTTCTCGCCGATCGCGGTACAGAGAGATAATTACGGCAAGTTCATAGGAAACATCGTAGCGGTACATGACGAGAAGGATCCCCAAAGTCTGAAAAATGCCATGGTCGGTGCTCTTTCCAATATGGCGGCGGTGGATAACTGCTTTGATTATCTCGAGAAAGGCGCGAAGGAGCAAAAGAGAAAGCCCCTCCATGAGCGTACCACGGGTGCGGAGATCCAATCAATGCAGGCGTATGCAAGCCATGCGTCCGAGGCGTTGAAGCAAGAATTACCAGAGGGTATCTTCAAGAACTCCTACGTCGCAAAGGGATTTTCAAACCTCGCGTTGAAAACACACAGATCACTGACCGATAACAGCAGAGGCGGTGTAGGCTTCTGGTCTGATAATGCGGGGACAAAAGAGTTCAAGGTCACAGTCAAGAGCTACATGAACAGCTTTGAATGCAGAATGATAGCAGCGACACAGAACGAGGATACCGTGCTGACCGGTCTATGCAAGATGGGGGACGAGGCGGAAAAGGCAGTAAGGCGCAGCAGCACCGAATACAAGGAGGCTCTGAAAGCGCTGAAAAAGTACAAAAAGGAGTATATTGCCATGCTCCGCAAAACTAATATAGAAGGCTATCCCGACCCTCTCTGTCCGCTGATGGATCTGAAAGATGATGTGAAGGAAAAGATAAATAAATATCTCGAACGCAAAGAAAGAAACAAAGGTGTCTGGGAAGAATATGATGAAAAGACCAACAACAGGATATTACTCATGAAGACCGCGCTGAAAGAGCTTGAATCTGATAAATACCAGCCCGTAGAAATAAGGAACCGGCATAATATGCTTTGGGGTATGCCCGTAGATGAAAAGTTCGGAGATCCCTACGATCCTTCTTACAAGGAGAATAATGTCGGGGTGACCTACGGCAATTTCATCCAAAATATCAACAACGAGAAAAAGAGTAAGGACAGCGAGAGCAGAAAAATGATGGCGAAGGCTTCATTGCAGGCGATGTCTAAGATCTCAAATATCCTGGAAAAATCGAACAAGGCTTTGACAAAGCCTGAGCTGGCAGAAGTCAAAAAGGCAATGGCGGTAATACTTACCCACCAGAAGATAATCGAACTGACACCGAATGCTCTGCCCGCCACAGCGTATGATTTTACGATACCGACACGGTATACTCACGACTCATCGAAGGCGTTCGCAAAGCTCACCTCAAATCTGAACCGCAAGCAGGCGGAGGATTTTCTCCGTGACCCGCTCTCGGTTTCGGAGAAGTTTCTCGCAGAGGAGAGCGTCGAGATGAAAAAGAGAGCCGCAGGCAGACAGGTGCAATTAGCTCCCAACAAAGCTCCCGCTGCCGGGATGTAACGGACTTGTACGGTCACGCGGGGCTTGGTACGGCCTTGCTGACATGGCAGGAAAATATGAGATACCTGACAGCCGTGTTTTCGCCGATCTCTGCGGAAGTCCCCTGCGGGTATACTGTCGGCAGATTCGGAAATCTCCTCATATGTTACTTTGGCTATAAGGCTCATGATCAACCGACATAGGGGTGTCTCCTTTGGGAGATGCCCTTTTTTTGCGGTTGGCTGTGCGGTGTTGCCATGATCCCCGCGAGATAGTAAATGTCACTCTTGACTTTTCCGGAAAATAATTATATAATATAACAGTAGGTACGGAGGTGAGCTCTTGGAGGACAGATTTATCTATAAAGGCACTAAAAAACTGCGCTGCGGATTTACTACGGGTAGCTGTGCCGCAGCTGCCGCGAAAGCCGCAGCCGAGCTGCTTCTCGGCGGCAGGATAACCGATAGAGTGCGTCTTGTCACGCCCTCGGGCGCGGAGATAGCTCCCGAGCTCGTCTACAGTTCGGTCGGGCAGGGAAGAGCGGTCTGCGGCGTGAAAAAGGACAGCGGCGACGACCCCGATGTGACAAACGGCATCGAGATATTTGCAGAGGTCACGCTTGCCGAAAGCGGCGTCACGATAAGCGGCGGCAAAGGTATCGGAAGGGTCACAAAGCCCGGGCTCGACCAACCCGTTGGAGAATGGGCGATAAATTCCGTTCCGAGGAAGATGATAACCCGCGCAGTGACAGAAGTAGCAGATCATTACGGTTATTGCGGGGGCTTCAATGTAGTGATTTCCGCTCCCGCAGGTGAGGAGCTTGCGAAAAAGACCTTTAATCCCCGTATGGGCATAGTCGGCGGTATCTCGATAATCGGCACTACGGGCATAGTCGAGCCCATGAGCGATCCGGCGATAGTCGAGACCATACGCGCCGAAGCCAATATGCGCAGGGCGGCGGGGCATGGATACCTGCTTCTGAACGTAGGCAATTACAGCGGGGATTTCCTTAAAATGAACGCCGCGGATATCGCGGAAAAGAGCGTGACGTGCAGTAACTTCATCGGCGACGCAATAGATATCGGCGTTTCTATGGGCTTTAAGGGCATATTGCTGGTGGGTCATATCGGCAAGCTCGCAAAGCTGGGGTCGGGGATCATGAACACCCACTCGGCTTACGCCGACGGAAGAATGGAAACGCTCATGGCGTGCGGAGTACTGGCGGGGGTCGGGAGCGATGTGCTTTCGGAGCTGGATGGCTGTATGACGGTGGATGCGGCGCTGGATATCCTGTACGAAAAAGGCTGTGCGGAGAAGATACTCGAAGTTCTTTGCGGACGTGCGGAGCGTTACCTCAAAGCCCGCACGAAGGGAGAGGCGGAGATCGGCGCGGTGATCTTCTCGGACAAGCACAGCCTCGTATTAAAGACCCCCTCTGCCGACAGGCTGCTGGAACTTATCTCGGAGGAATGACATGGTACACTTTGTAGGCGCGGGCTGCGGTGCGGCAGACCTCATCACCCTGCGGGGGAAAAGGCTTCTCGAAGCTGCCGACGTGATAATTTACGCGGGTTCGCTCGTAAATCCCGAGCTTCTCCAATTTGCGAAGCGGGGCTGCGAGATATATAACAGCGCGGAAATGACTCTTGATGAGGTCATCGGGGTCATGCGGTCGGCTGATGAAAAGGGGAAGGACATCGTGCGGCTGCACACGGGCGACCCGAGCATATACGGCGCGGTGCGGGAGCAGACAGACAGGCTCAGATCCCTCGGGATAGATCACGACATCTGCCCGGGGGTAAGCTCGTTTCTCGGTGCGGCAGCGGCTCTCGGGGCGGAGTATACGCTGCCCGATGTGTCGCAGACGGTGATACTGACCCGAATGGCAGGACGCACTCCCGTCCCCGAAGCGGAGAGCATAGAGAGCCTTGCGGCGCACCGCGCTTCTATGGCGGTGTTCCTCTCGGCGGGAATGACGGCGGAGCTTTCCGAACGGCTGATATCGGGCGGCTATCCTCCCGAAACTCCTGCGGCGATAGTATACAAGGCGACATGGGCAGACGAGAAGGTCTGCCGCTGTACGGTGAGGACGCTTGCGGAGACCGCCGAAAAAAACGGCATAACAAAGACCGCGTTGATAGCGGTCGGGGATTTTCTCGGGGATAATTATTCGCTCTCAAAGCTATACGATCCCGACTTTGAGACAGGGTTCAGAAAGGCGAAAAAGAAATGAGGGCGGCGGTGATATCGGTCACGGAAAAAGGTCGGGGACTTTCGGAACGCATAGCTGCGGCGCTTGACGGGCATGAGGTGCGCCGCTACTGCTCCGAAAAGCACACGGACGCTGGCGCTATGACCTATGAGCGGATCGCGGCACTGACGGCGGAGCTCTGGGACCGCACGGACGCGCTCATCTTCGTGTGCGCCTGCGGGATAGCGGTGAGGTGTATAGCTCCCCATGTTACCTCAAAGCTCAAAGATCCCGCAGTGATAGCCGCCGATGACTGCGGCAGGTTCGTTATCCCGCTGCTTTCGGGACACATCGGCGGTGCGAACGCCATTGCGGAGCGGCTTGCGCAAGGTCTGGGGGCAACGGCAGTCATCACCACCGCCACCGACATAGGCGGGCTGTTCTCTCCCGACAGCTTCGCCGCCGCCAACGGGCTCATCATCACGGACATGGGGGCGGCAAAGCAGATAGCCGCCGCAGTCCTTGACGGGGAGCGGATAGGGCTTGTGTCGGACGTCCCGTGTCTGAATACACCTGCGCAGATAGCGGCGGTGAGCGAAGCGCAGGGCTTGCATTACGGCATACAGATAGGCGGGAGCGCAGAGCCGAAACCCTTCCCCGTGACTTTGCGCCTGCTGCCGAAAAATATCGTTCTCGGTATCGGCTGCAAGAGGGGCAGTGCCGCGCAGACGATAGCCCGCACTGTGGAAGCGGCTCTTTCGGCGGCAGGCATACCGCCCGAGCGGGTCTGCGGTGCGGCGAGCATAGACCTTAAATCCGACGAGGAGGGACTTCGGGAGTTCTGCCGCGAGCGGGAGCTTCCGATAGAATTCTTCACGACTGAGGAATTGTCCGAGGTCGGGGGAGATTTCACGGCTTCAGAGTTCGTAAGGAGCGTGACGGGAGTTGACAACGTGTGCGAGCGCAGCGCCGTGAAGCACGGCGGAAGGCTCATCATGAGAAAGTATGCGGGCGGGGGAGTGACCGTTGCCGCAGCGGAGCTGCCGATCGTTCCCGATTTTGAAAGGAAGATGTTATGAAGCTCTACATAGTCGGCTTCGGCGCGGGCGACCCCGACGGAATGACCCTCGCCGCCCATAAAGCCCTTTCGGAAAGCGAGCTGATAGTCGGGTACACCACCTATATCGGGCTTATAAGAGAGCTTTTTCCCGACAAGGAGTTCATCTCTACGGGCATGAGGGAGGAGCGAAAGCGGGTCAGGATAGCGCTCGAAAACGCGGAGCGCAGGACTACCGCGCTGGTGTGCAGCGGCGACCCCGAGCTTTACGGAATGGCTGCGCCCGCATATGAGCTGGCGGCAGAATACCCCCTCGCGGAGATAGTGGTGGTGGCGGGAGTTTCGGCGGCTTTCAGCGGCGGGGCTCTGCTCGGATCGCCGCTTACGAACGATCTGGCGGTCATAAGCCTTTCCGACCTGCTGACCCCTGCGGAACGTATCGAAAAGCGTCTGCGCTGCGCCGCAGAGGGCGATCTTGTGACGGTGCTGTACAATCCCGCTTCGAGGACGCGCCCCGATCATCTGAAGCGGGCGTGCGATATCTTTCTCGAATACCGCCCCGCCGAAACTGTCTGCGGGATAGCGCGGAACATCGGCAGGGAGGGTCAGACGAGCCTTGTAATGACCCTTGCAGAGCTTAGGGGATATCCTGCCGATATGTTCACGACCGTATTCATAGGTAATTCCGAAACGCAGCTCATAAACGGAAAAATGGTCACGCCGAGAGGTTACGGGAATGGGTGAGCTGCTGATCTTCGGAGGTACTACCGAGGGGCGGCTGTTAGCGGAGTTCTGTGCGAAAAACGATATCCGCTGCACCGTTTCGGTGGCGACGGAGTACGGAGCGGCGCTCCTGCCGCGAGGGTCGAAGGTGAACATCGGACGGCTTGACTGCGGGGAGATGTCGGAGCTTATAAGGCGCGGCGCTTACACGTTCGTTGTTGACGCTACCCACCCATACGCCGCCGAAGCCACAAGGAACATAGAGCAGGCTTGCACCGCCTGCGGAGTTCCGCGGGTCAGACTTCTGCGGGAGCAGGGTGAGCTTTACGGGCATTCGGTGGGGAGCCTTGATGAGATGATATCGTTCCTTAACGGCTTTGAGGGCGTTATACTCAGCACCCTCGGGAGCAAGGCACTCCCCTCGCTGGCGAAGGTAAGGGCTCACGGGGAGCGCGTCTGGGTAAGGCTCCTGCCGTCGGAAGGCATTTTTGAACGGTGCGCGGAGCTGGGATTTGACGAGAAAAAGATCATCGCCGAGAGGGGACCTTTTTCGGTCGGACAGAACACAGCGCATATCAGACGGAGCGGCGCGGGACTTCTGGTCACAAAGGACAGCGGTGCGGCGGGGGGATATCCCGAGAAGACAGAAGCGGCGAAGCTGTGCGGAACAGAGGTACTGACCCTCGCAAGACCGTCCGAACAGGGCTTGGGGCTTGGGGAGGTCGAGAAAATGATACTGTCGCGGAGGGAGCTTTTCGTATGAAGATATATCTTGTTGGAACGGGAATGGACGGCTGCGAAACGCTCACGAAGGCGGCTCGTGACGCCGTGGATAAAGCCGAGCTGCTGATCGGCGCGGCGCGTATGCTCGAACCTTTCTCGCGGCTCGATAAGCAGACGGTCTGCGAATATGACCCCGTGAAGATAGCGGCTGTCGCCGACAGAGAGAGCGTTCGGACGGCGGCGGTGCTGCTCTCGGGGGACACGGGTTTTTTCAGCGGCGCTAAAAAGCTTATAACGGCGCTTTCGGGGCATGATGTCGAGGTGATCTGCGGCATTTCCTCGGCGGCGTATCTCTGCTCGCGGCTGGGCGTAGGATATGAGGATATGAAGTTCGTCACCCTCCACGGACGTGAGGGGAACATCGCCGTGAACGTTCGCATGAACGAGCGCTGTTTTTTCCTGCTCGGCGGAGAGCTTGACGCGGCGGCTGTCTGCAAGCGGCTGTGTGAGTACGGGCTTTCGGGAGTGAGAGTGCATATCGGCGAGCGGCTGGGAAGTCCCGATGAGCGTATCACATCGGGTCTTGCGGCGGAGCTGACAGAGATCGAAACGCAGAAGCTGTGCGTTCTCATGACCGAAAACCCGCAGGCGTTAAGGCACGTACCCTCGGCGATAGCGGACGGAGAGTTCCTGCGGGGGGATATCCCCATGACCAAAGCCGTTGTCCGCGGGAGCATTGTTTCGGGGCTTGCGGTGGGGCGGGACAGCGTGTGCTGGGACATCGGCTGCGGGACGGGCTCGGTATCGGCGGAGCTGGCTTTCCGCTGTCCCGACGGCAAAGTATACGCCTTCGACAAGAAGCCCGAAGCGGTGGAGCTCACCCTCGCAAACGCCCGCAGGTTCGGCTGCGACAATATCTTCGCCCGTCAAGCGCTTTGTCCCGAGTTTCCCGAGGATATCCCCGCGCCCGACAAGGTATTTATCGGCGGCAGTTCGGGTAACATAGCGGAGATAGTCGGCGCGGTATATGAGCTGAACTCAAGCGCCGACATCACGGCGGCGGCGGTGTCGCTCGAAACTCTCTCAAAGGCTTGCGAAGCCTTTGGAGCCGCGGGCAGGGAGTACACGGTCACGCAGCTTGCGGTCACGGAGACACACCGCATAGGCACTCACACGATGTTCAGGGCGCAGAACCCTGTGTTCATCATCTCGGCTGTGTCGGGAGGTGTACTGTGATAAGGTTCATGATAGGCGGCACCCACAGCGGCTGCGGAAAGACCACCGTGACCTGTGCGGTGCTTGCGGCGCTAAAAGCCCGAGGGCATGATGTCGCCGCTTTCAAATGCGGTCCCGACTACATCGACCCCATGTTCCACCGCAGCGTGATAGGTGTTGGATCTCATAATCTGGACAGCTTTTTCTGCGATGCCCGCACACTGAACTCGATACTCGGCGAATATTCGCGGGAGGTATCGGTGATAGAGGGGGTCATGGGCTTTTATGACGGCGCTGTCGGCTCGGCGTATTCTGTCTCGCAGCTCACCGAAACTCCCGCCGTCATCGTCATAGACTGCAAGGGCATGAGCGATTCCGCAGGCGCGGTCATGAGCGGATTTCTGAACTACCGCCGTCCGAACCGCATAGTCGGGTTCATTTTCGATCGGCTGCCGCAAAAGCTCGTTCCCATGGTGAAGCGGCTCTGTGACGAACTCGGGACGGAGTATCTCGGCTGCCTGCCGAAGCACGGAGAAGTGTTTGACAGCAGACACTTGGGGCTTGTGACCGCCGAGGAGATAGCGGGTCTGCGGGAGAAGTTAAAGCGGCTCGGGGAGCTTGCGGAGGAGCATATCTGCCTTGATAAGCTGCTTTCGCTCGAAGCCCCCGAACGCAGCGAGCGCATTGAGGTCACGCCCCCGACGGCGGGAACGAAGCCCGTCATCGCGGCGGCGCGGGACAGGGCGTTCTGCTTTGAGTATGCAGAAAATCACGCCCTGCTCGAAAAGCTGGGCTGCGAGGTTAGATACTTCTCGCCGCTTGCGGACGGCGAGCTTCCCGAAGCGGACGGGCTTATCCTCTGCGGCGGCTATCCCGAGCTTTACGCGAAGGAGCTTTCGGAGAACAGCTCGATGCTCCGAAGCGTAAAAGCGGCGGTCGCTTCGGGAATGCCGACCATAGCCGAGTGCGGGGGATTCATGTATCTTCACCATGAGCTGACCGACAAGCAGGGCGATACATACCCGATGGCGGGAGTTATAGACGGCAGGGCTTACCCAACCGAACACCTGCGGCGTTTCGGCTACGTTACCATGACCGCCGCGAGGGACGGTCTGCTCTGCGGGGAGGGAAAACAGCTCAAAGCCCACGAGTTCCACTACTGGGACAGCACGAGCTGCGGTGACGGCTTCAAAGCCGAAAAGCCCGACGGCAGGTCTTGGGAGTGCTGCCATGTGAGCGGCAGCCTTTACGCGGGCTTCCCGCATATCTATTTTTATTCGGACATAAGGACAGCCGAACGCTTTGTCTCCGCGTGTGCCGAGTACCGAAAAAGGAAATGACTATGGACAGGATAAAGGCTATAGTCCCAACCGACAAGGGCGCATATGCCCGCGCTAAGGCGCGCTGGGACAGTATCGCAAAGCCGCTCGGCAGCTTCGGGCTGCTCGAAGAAGCGGTGTGCAGGCTCGCCGCAGTCACGGGAAGCGAGGATATAGACATCTCGAAGCGCTGTGCGGCGGTGATGTGCGCCGATCACGGAGTTGTAGCCGAGGGCGTGACCCAGTGCGGCAGTGAGGTGACAGCCGAGTGCGCGGCGGCTATAGCGGAGGGGCGCTCGAACATCAACGCCGTGGCGGAGCGCTTCGGGATAGATGTCGTCGCCGTTGACGTGGGGATAGGGCGGGACGTGCGCTGTGACAGGCTCATCGACCGTAAGGTAGCCTGCGGGACGGCGGATATCGCCCGGGGTGCGGCTATGACCTCCGAACAGGCGGAGCGGGCGCTGACCGTGGGCATGGATATTATAGGCGAGCTGAAAGCGAAGGGATACGGGCTCATCATCACGGGGGAAATGGGCATAGGGAACACCACCTCCGTTTCCGCCATAGCGTCGGTGCTTCTCGGTCTGCCGCCCGAAAGGGTGACGGGCAGGGGAGCGGGGCTGTCCTCCGAGGGGCTGTCCCGAAAGCTGAAAGCGGTGCAGCGGGCGATAGCCGTCAACCGTCCCGACCCCCGCGACCCATATGACGTGCTGCGAAAACTCGGAGGCTTTGAGATAGCGGCGATGACGGGAATGTTCTTAGGCGGTGCGTATTACCGTGTTCCCGTGGTGATAGACGGAGTTATCTCGGCGGCGGCGGCGGCGCTGGCGTGCATGACAGAGCCATTGTGCGGGGAGTATATGCTCGCAAGCCACATCTCTCATGAGCCTGCTTCGGAGGGACTGCTCCGAATCTGCGGGCAAAGAGCGGTCATCGACGCGGAGCTTCGGCTCGGTGAGGGAACGGGCGGAGCGCTGCTTGTGCCGCTGCTTGACGGGGCATTGGCGCTTTACAACAATTCCCACCGCTTTGCGGAAACGGCTATCGAAAGGTATGTTGAACTGAAATGACGACACTTATAACAGGCGGCTCGAAGTGTGGGAAATCAAGGCTCGCGGAGCGGATATTGTCGGGCTTTGCGGGTCGGAAAATATATATCGCGACCATGAAGCCCTACGGAGATGAGGAGCGAAAGATCATAGCAAGGCATATCCTTCAGCGGGAGGGCAAGGGCTTTGAGACACTTGAATGCTATACGGACATACGGGACGCCGATGTTCCCGAGGGTGCGGCGGTGCTGCTGGAATGCGTCGGGAACCTTCTCGCAAATGAGATGTTCACCGAGGGCGGCATGACGTACCCCTCCGAGAAGATAGTGAGCGGTCTGCGGGAGCTTTCGCGGAGGACGAAAATGCTCGTGATCGTGACCAATCAGGTCGGGAGCGACGGAGTGCGCTACGAAGAGGGCACAGCCGCGTATATCGCCGAAATTGGGAAGGTGAACTGCGGTATCGCCGCCTTTGCGGACAACGTGATCGAGTGTGTATACGGCATACCCCTGCCGCTGAAAGGAGAGCTGCCGTGTTGAGATCGCTGCTTTCGGCTTTTCTGATGTACTCCCGCATACCCGTACCGCAGGTCGAGTGGAAGGAGGAGAACCGCCGCTATTCGCTGGGCTTTTTCCCGCTCGTCGGAGCGGTCATCGGAGGGGTGCTGCTTCTCTGGAGGTATCTGTGCGGAGCCTTCGGCTTCGGACAGTTCGTTTTCGCGGTCGGGGCGGTCGTGATACCCGTTCTCGTCACGGGGGGCATACACCTTGACGGATTCTGCGACGTTACAGACGCGAGGTCGTCCTTTGCGGACAAGGCGAAACGCCTTGAGATACTTGCCGACCCGCACATCGGCTCATTTGCGGTGATATACCTGTGTCTGTATCTTTTGGCGCAGACTGCGCTGTTTTCGGAGCTTCATACGGTAAAGGAGTGCATACCCGCCGCCTGCGGATATGTCGTTTCGCGGGGACTGAGTGCGGTATCGGCGGTGTGCTTTAAGGCTGCAAAGAAGGAAGGCACTTTGCAGAGCTTCGTGAAGCCCTCTCACCGCACCGTAACTATCGCTATGGCGGCGGCGTTCGCGGCGCTTGCGGGAGCGGCGGCGGTCGCAGTCTCGCCGATGTGCGGGTGTGCGTCGCTCATGGCGGCGGGATTGGCGGTGCTGTACTGCCGCGCAGGTGCATACGGGAGTTTCGGAGGATACACTGGCGACGTCTGCGGCTGGTTCCTGCAAATATGCGAGCTTTGGTATCTTGCGGCATATGCGGCGGCGCTGATGATCGGGAGGAGCGTGTGAGATGATATTCATAACGGGCGGAGCGGCGCAGGGAAAGCGCAGCTTCGCGGAAAACGTCCTTGGCGTGAGGGCTTTCACGGACGGGAGCAGCTGTACACCCGAAGATGTTCTCATAGCCGAATGTGTGACGGGGTATCATGAGCTGATAGCCCGACTGATGAATGAGGGCATAGACCCTATGAGCTTTACCGAGCGATTCTGCCGCGAGAACCGGTCGGCGGCGGTGATGATGAACGAGGTCGGGAGCGGTATAGTCCCCATAGACCGCGGCGAGCGCGAATGGCGCGAGAACGTGGGACGCTGCGGCTGTATCATTGCTGAGAGGTCGGAGACAGTCATCAGAATGGTCTGCGGGGTCGCGGACGTCATAAAGGGTGAGCGGCAATGGTGATATATCTGATACGTCACGGAATGACAAGGGGCAACGCCGAGAAACGCTACATCGGGCGCACCGACGAGCCCCTTTGCAAAGAGGGCAGGGAACAGCTGAAAACGCTGCATTATCCGCGCTGCGAGCTGCTTGTGTGCAGCCCGATGGAGCGCTGTGTCGAGAGCGCGGAGATACTTTTCGCGGGTCAGCCTATGGTACTGTGCGATGAGCTGTGCGAGGTGGATTTCGGCGATTTTGAGGGCAAGAACCACGCCGAGCTTGACGGCGGCTCCGAGTATCAGGCTTGGATAGACAGCGGCGGCAGCAAGCCTTTCCCGAACGGCGAAGCCCCGGATGACTTCCGACGCCGCTGCTGCGAAGGGTTCCTGCGGACAGTCACGAAACACAGCGCCGCGCGGAGCATAGCCTTTGTGGTACACGGCGGTACGATCATGTCGGTGCTTGACAGGTTCGCCGTTCCTCACAGGTCGTACTACGAATGGCTCTGCGGCAACGGCAGGGGTTTCCGCTGTGTTTTCGACGGAAAAAACATCTTTGATACGGAGAGCTTATGAGATATCTATACGCAATACTGCCGATAGCTTTGGGCTTTCTGCTCGATCTGCTGATAGGCGACCCATACGATCTCCCTCACCCCGTCAGGGCTATCGGGAGCATGATCGCGGCGCTCGAAAAGCGCATCCGCAGGCGCTTTGCCGACCTAAGGCTCGGCGGGACGGTGCTTGCGCTCACGGTCGCGGCGGTTTCTACCCTTATCCCCGCAGTTCTGCTCATCATCTGCTACAGGCTGAATACCGCTCTCGGCATAGCCGCAGAGAGCGTGCTGTGCTGCTATATGCTGGCGGCGAGAAACCTGCGGGACGAGAGCATGAAGGTCTGCCGTGCCGCCGAAAAGGGCGACACCGAAGCCGCGCGTAAGGCGGTGTCGATGATAGTCGGGCGCGATACTTCCGTGCTTGACAGGTCCGGGATAATACGCGCGGCGGTGGAGACTGTAGCGGAGAACACCTCGGACGGCGTGACGGCGCCGCTGTTCTACATGGGCTTGGGAGGTGCGGTCGGCGCGTTCTTCTACAAGTCGGTGAACACTATGGATTCGATGATAGGCTACAAAAACGAGAAGTACGCCGATCTCGGGCGCTTTGCCGCAAAGCTGGACGATGTGCTCAATTTCTTTCCCTCGCGGCTGACGGCTCTCCTGATGACAGCCGTTTGTCCGATGATCGGTCTGGACGGGAGAAACGCACTCCGTATCTGGAAGCGCGACCGCTTAAAGCACGCGAGCCCTAACTCGGCGCAGACCGAATCGGCGTGCGCGGGGGCGCTGAATATCCGCCTTGCAGGGGACGCGGTGTACTTCGGGGAGCTGCACAAAAAGCCCTATATCGGCGACGACACACGCCCGATAGAAGCCGCCGACATACGCCTTGCGAACCGCCTGATGTACGCGGCTTCGGCGGCTATGCTGCTTATCTCGTGCGCCGCAAGAGCGCTGTTATTCGGGAGGTTTTTCTCATGAAGCAGGAGCACGGAGGAAATATGGCGGGGCGAGGGCTCATGGACTTTTCGGTGAATCTGAACCCTCTCGGAATGCCCGAAAGCGTGCGGAGGGCGGTGATAGCTTCCGCGGAAAGCTGGGAGCGCTATCCCGATCCCGACTGCCGCGAACTCACCGAAAAGCTGTCCGAGCGGGAGGGCGTGCCGCCCGGAAATATCGTCTGCGGCAACGGCGCCGCCGATTTGATCTACCGCTTTGTACACGCCTTCAAGCCGAAGAAAGCCGTGATCTGCGCTCCGACCTTCGGCGAGTATCCGAAGGCGCTTGCGGAAGCGGGCTCGGAGATACGGGAGCATTTTCTCGCGGAGGAGGACGGCTTCGGACTTACTTATCGTATTTTAGATGAGCTTGACGGCGGCGTGGATACGCTGATACTATGCTCCCCGAACAATCCCACGGGACGGCTCGTACCGCCCGATCTGCTCAAACGGATAGCCGAGACTTGCCTGCGGAGGGGGATAACGCTTTTTTGCGACGAATGCTTCATCGGCTTTGCGGAAAATGGCGGTGAGCGCAGTCTGAAACGCTTCATGAACGAGAAGTGTATAGTCCTTAAAGCCTTCACGAAGCTGTACGCAATGGCGGGTCTGCGGCTCGGGTATGCACTTTGCGGGAGTGCGGAGACCGCCGAAAAGCTGCGGCGCAGCGGTCAGTATTGGAGCGTTTCGTCGGCGGCTCAGGCTGCCGGTAAAGCCGCGCTTTCGGAGTGCGGATTCGCCGAAAAGACCGTTTCACTTATCTCGGCGGAGAGGAGATTTCTGTTGGATTCACTGGATGATCTCGGGTTCAAAACTTTTTCTTCGGAAGCGAATTTCCTGCTGTTTAAGGGCGGGAAAGGGCTTGATGACAGACTGCTTCGTGAGGGCTTTCTTATACGCAACTGTGACAGCTACAGCGGTCTCGGGGAGGGGTTCTTTCGTATAGCGGTACGGGGGCACTCTGAAAACGAAAAGCTGATAAACGCGCTTGGGAGGTGCAGATAATGGCTGAGCCGATAATGCTTCAAGGCACCATGTCGAACGTTGGCAAGAGCTTTCTTGCGGCGGCGCTGTGCAGGATACTGCGCCGCGAGGGGTACTCCGTCGCGCCCTTCAAGTCCCAGAACATGGCGCTCAATTCCTTCATCACCGCCGACGGTTTCGAGATCGGCAGGGCGCAGGCTTTGCAGGCGCAGGCGGCGGGGCTCGAACCCTCGGTACTTATGAATCCTATTTTATTAAAGCCTACCACGGACGTAGGTTCTCAGGTGATAGTGAACGGCAAGCCCCGCGGGAATATGCGGGCTGCCGAATACTTCCGTCACAAGCGGGAGCTTATCCCCGAGATCATGAGGGCGTACAATGAGCTTTCGGCGCGGCATGATGTCATCGTTATCGAGGGCGCGGGAAGCCCCGCAGAGCTGAATCTCAAAGCAGACGACATCGTGAACATGGGGCTGGCGGAGCTTGTGAACGCGCCCGTCCTGCTCATCGGTGACATAGACAGGGGCGGGGTGTTCGCCCAGCTCATCGGAACGGTCGGGCTTCTCGAACCGCGTGAACGGGAGCGAATAAAAGGGCTGATAGTCAACCGTTTCAGGGGGGATATCTCGCTTTTCCGCGACGGTATCTCGATCCTCGAAGAAAAGAGCCGCAAGCCCGTAGTCGGAGTCGTGCCGTACATAAAATGCGACTTAGAGGACGAGGACAGCCTTTCCGACAAGCTCACCGACACCGCTCCCGACGGCTTCATCGACATAGCGGTGATACGCCTGCCGAGGATATCGAACTTCACAGACCTCGACGTTTTCGGGCAGTTCGAGGGCGTGTCGGTGAGGTTCGTGTCCTCGGCGGCAAGGCTGGGTACGCCCGATCTTATCATTATCCCCGGCACGAAAAGCACCCTTTCGGATATGAGACATCTGCGTGAGAGCGGCATGGAGAGCGCCATAAAAAACGCAGCCGAAAAGGGCGTGCCGATCTTCGGGATATGCGGCGGATATCAGATGATGGGGCGGCGCATTTCCGACCCCTGCGGCAGCGAGGGAGGCGGAAGCATCAAGGGAATGGGGCTTCTCGACTGCGAGACCGTTTTCGGCAGCGCAAAGCAGCAGCGGCAGGTCAGCGGACGCTTCCTCGAAGCAGATGGATTTTTCGGCTGCCTTTCGGGAGCGGAGTTCTACGGCTATGAGGTACACATGGGAAGCACTGTCGGTCCCGAGCGGCAGCTCACCGATGTCGGCGGGAGCGTCCGTGGGAATATCGCGGGCTGCTACGTCCACGGTATCTTTGACAGCGGCGAGGTATGCAGCAGGCTCGTAAAGCGGCTGTACGCCGAGAGGAACGCCGAGTTCACGGGTGCCGTGACCGACCGCAGGGAATACCGCGAACGTCAGCTCGATATGCTTGCGGACAAAGTGTCCGAGAGCCTTGACATGGAGCTCGTTCACAGGATCATCGGGGAGGGTATGTAATGGAGCATAAGCTCGAATATGTGCTGCCGCAGGACATCGAAAGGCGCAGCTTTGAGATCATCGAGAGAGAGCTGGGCGGCAGGCCGATACCCGCAGAGATAAAGCCTATAGTCATGAGGGCAATACACACCACTGCGGACTTTGATTACCTCGATAACCTGTATTTCTCGGGAAGCGCGGTCGAAACGGCGCTTAGCGCTCTTGAAAACGGAGCGACTATAGTCACCGATACGAACATGGCGAGGGCGGGGATAAACAAGGCGGCGCTTGCACGTCACGGCTGCGAATGCGTGTGCTATATGGCTGATGAGGACGTGGCGGCAGCGGCAAAGGCGGCAGGCTGCACGAGGGCAGCGGCATCGGCGGACAAGGCGGCGAAGCTCGGCGGCGATGTCATATATGCGGTGGGGAACGCCCCGACCGCGCTTGTGCGGCTCTGTGAGCATATCGGGCGGGGGAGCTTCAAGCCCGCTCTCGTGATAGGCGCACCGGTTGGCTTTGTGAACGTGGTGCAGGCTAAGGAAATGCTGATAGCGAGCGGTATCCCGTGTATAGTCGCAAGAGGACGAAAGGGCGGCAGCAATGTTGCGGCTGCGATCTGCAACGCTTTGCTGTATATGCTCGATGACAAAATGCGGATCACTCGTTAAAAAGATTTGTACCAAACGTAAAAAATGGATTATTTGCTTGCATTATTCCGAGCGCTGTGGTATAATATAGGTTGTTCATGAACATTTTAAAATAGCATAATAGCAAGCGGTGCCCTCTACGGCGGCTTCGTGAAGGCGAGGACTGTCGGGCAGAGGGGTAAAAGGGAATCGGGTGAGAATCCCGAGCGATCTCGTCACTGTGATTAAGGAGCGTTCCGCGTCCGCGAGGGCATTTGATACTAAATGCTCAAGAGGGACCACTGATCTGTACGGTCGGGAAGGTGTCGGAGCGTGTTGATAGATCAGTCAGGAAACCTGCCGTATTGTTGGTACAGACTGCTTTGCAGTCGGATCACGAGGTATTGATCGTACTGTATATCGGGCTTTTCCCGAATGCCGTTTTTCGGCTTTCAGGGGAAGGTCTGTTTGCAATGCCCTCAGCCCCGAGCTACGGGCATTTTTTGTTTGGCGACCATACCTTTCATATCATTGAAAGGAATTGAATCTATCATGAAGAAAACACTTGCACTCATTGTCGGAGTGATCGCGGCGGTGACGGCTCTCACTGCCTGCGGTTCGTCGGATAACAGCAGCAGTTCGTCTGCGGCTGATGTGACATCACAGACCGAAGCGACAGAAACTGCCGCCGCAGAAGAGGAAGCTCCGACGGAGGAGACTACCACCACCGCCGCTGCCGAGACCGAAGCCGCGGAAACTGCGGAGCCTTCCGAAACGGAAGAGCCTGCCGGTGAGGACGAGGAGGACTACACCACGGGCGACGCTTCCCTTGACGACCCCCGCAACGGCGACGAGATAGGCGAGAACGAGCTTCTCGTTCTGAGCTTCGGCACCAGCTTCAATGACAGCCGCCGCCTGACCATAGGCGCTATAGAGGGCGCTCTTGAGGAAGCCTTCCCCGAGTATTCCGTGCGCCGCGGATTCACTGCGAATATCATAATCGACCATGTGAACAGGCGCGACGGCGAAGTTATAGACGACGTTGAAGCGGCGCTCAAAAGAGCCGAGGACAACGGCGTAAAGACCCTTGTGGTACAGCCCACTCACCTTATGAACGGTCTCGAATACAACGACCTCATCGCGGCGGTAGGCGACCATGCGGACGCTTTCGACAAGGTAGCCTTCGGCGAGCCGCTTCTCACGAGCGACGATGACTTCAAGCGCGTGGAGCAGGCGATAGTTGACTGGACGAAGGAGTATGATGACGGCAAGACCGCTATCTGCTTCATGGGTCACGGCACCGAAGCCGAGTCCAACGGCGTTTACGCGAAAATGCAGGAGCTTCTGACGGCTGACGGCTATGAGAATTACTTCGTCGGCACAGTTGAAGCCACGCCTTCCCTTGATGACGTTCTTGCGGCGGTGAAGAAGGGCGGTTACGAGAGAGTTATCCTCGAACCGCTGATGGTAGTCGCGGGAGACCATGCTCATAACGATATGGCGGGCGATGAGGAGGATTCGTGGAAATCCGCTTTTGAAGCCGAGGGCTACAAGGTAGAATGCCTGCTTCGCGGTCTCGGAGAGAACGAGGCGATAAGACAGCTCTATGTGGAACACGCACAGGCAGCCATAGACTCCATAAAATAATACATAATGATCCGTCGGGCAGCTGCGGCTGCCCGATTTGAATATTCAGAGGTGCAAGCATATGAAAATATTAAACAAAAGTTTTGCTGTTATAGCTGCGGCGCTGCTCCTGACAGCCTGCGGGAGCGCTGCTGAAAGCGCGGGCTCGGCTGCCGAAACGACTGTCGTTACCGCCGCAGTATCATCATCGGAAAATGCAGAAATAACATCGGAGCAGGAAACGGCTCCCACAGAAACTTCTGCGGCTGAAACTGCCGCCCCCGTCACCGAGGTCTCGGAGCAGGTGACTGCCCCTCAGCAGGAGGTGGGCTTTGAGGGCATGACGGCGATCGGTGCCGATGCCCTGAAAGACGGTGAGTATCACATCACCGTCGATTCAAGCTCCTCAATGTTCAAGATAGCCGACTGTGTGCTGAAAGTCGGGGAGGGCGGGATGACTGCCGATATCATCATCGCAAGCAAGTCCTACGACTATCTTTTCATGGGTACTGCCGAGGAAGCGGCGGCTGACAGCGGCGAGGGCTTTATCGCCTACACCTCCGACGATGAGGACAGGTCTGTGTTCACTGTTCCCGTTGAAGCCCTAGACAGCGAGATAAAGTGCGCGGCTCTCAGCGCCAAGAAACAGGAATGGTACGACCGCACGCTGGTGTTCCGCGCCGATTCTCTCCCCGATGAAGCCTTTGCGGAAAGCAGGTACGTTGCGCCCGAGGCTCTGGGACTTTCGGACGGGGAGTACAGTGTGGAAGTGGCTCTTGAAGGCGGTTCGGGCAAGGCTTCGGTGCAGTCCCCCGCGAAGATGACAGTTAAGGACGGCAAGGCGACAGCCGAGATAGTCTGGAGCAGCAACAAGTACGACTATATGGTAGTTGACGGCGAAAAGATACTCCCGACAAGCACCGAGGAATTCTCGGTGTTCGAGATTCCCGTGACGGGCTTCGACTACCCCATGCCCGTGTCCGCGGATACCACCGCCATGAGCAAGCCTTACGAGATAGAGTACACGCTCAGATTCGATTCTTCGTCGATAAGCTGATGAAAAGGTCTGTGATACCGATAGCGGCGGCGCTGATATTCGTATCCTGCGGTAAAGCCCCGCCGCCTGACGTCGGCGACGACGCGGCGGAAGCGGTCATAACGGGGAGCATGGCTCTCGAATACGCCGAGCAGTTCTCGGTGGACTACCGAAGTGACGGCTGTTCGGTCATAAGGATAGGCGAGGACAGCTTCATGTTTGTCCCCGAGGGAGCGGAGATACCCGATGATACGCAGGGCATGAGGGTGATAGAACAGCCTGCGGGGAACATCTACCTTGCGGCAAGCTCCGCTATGGACCTGTTCGACGGACTGGGGGAGCTTGACCGCGTGACGATGACCTCCACCGAGCCGCGCAACTGGAGCCTTCCGAACGTCCTGAACGCCTTCTCGGAGGATAAGCTCACCTACATCGGCAAGTACAGCGCCCCCGATTACGAAGCGCTGGTCGAGAGCGACTGCCCCCTTGCGATAGAATCCACGATGATATATCACAGTCCCGAGGTCAAAGAAAAGATAGAACAGCTCGGCATACCCGTAATGGTGGAGCGTTCGAGCTACGAAACTCACCCCCTCGGGCGCATGGAGTGGATAAAGCTCTACGGTCTGCTGGTCGGGAGGGCAGATGAAGCGGAGCGTATCTTCGCCGAAAAAACAGCGGTATTCGACGCACTTTCAGCGGTCGATATCCCCGAGGACGAGCGCAGGACAGCCGCGTTCTTCTACATCAGCTCGAACGGCAGCATAAACGTCCGCAAGCCCGGGGACTACATCTCGAAGATGATAGAGCTTGCGGGCGGGCGCTATATACTCACCGCCGATGACCTGAGCATTGACGAGAATGCCCTTTCCACCATGAATATACAGCCCGAGGTCTTTTACGAGCTGGCGCGGGACGCGGATATCCTCATCTACAACAGCACAATAGAGGGCGGTATAGAAAGCACCTCACAGCTGACGGAAAAGTGCGGCATACTCGCGGACTTCAAGGCTGTGAAAGAAGGTAAGGTCTGGTGTACGGAGCAGGATATGTTCCAGCAGACCACGGGTGCCGCCGACATGATAGCCGACCTCAACAGGATATTCACGGGCGATACATCGGAGGGAACGGTGTACCTTCATCAAATGGAGTAGATAATGGAAAGAAAAAGACATATGCGATACCTGCTCGGCTTCACGGCGCTCGTGATACTCGCTCTTACGATGTTCATGCTGAATATCCTGTTCGGGAGCAGCAGCGTAAGCCCCTCGGAAGCGGCTTCGGCGCTCCTCGGGCAGAGTACGGGCTCTGCGGCGGAGCGTATCATCAGGGACATAAGGCTTCCGCGGTGTACGGCGGCTATGCTCCTCGGGGGAGCGCTTGCGGTGTCGGGCTTCCTGCTACAGTGCTTCTTCGGCAACCCGATAGCGGGTCCCTACGTGCTGGGGATATCTTCGGGGGCAAAGCTGACCGTCGCGGCGGCGATGATAGCGGCGCTTCAAAGCGGCGTGACCCTCGGTTCGGGAACGCTGGTGGCGGCTTCCTTTGCGGGTTCGCTCATCTCGATGGGGGCGATACTCCTGCTCGCGGGCAAGGTAAGGAACATGGCACAGCTCATCATCGGCGGCGTTATGATAGGCTATGTCTGCTCCGCCGCCACCGAGCTTATCGTGACCTTCGCGGACGACGCCAACATCGTGAACCTCCATAACTGGTCTATGGGCAGCTTTTCGGGAACGGACGCGGAGGACGTGCGGGTCATGGCGGCGATAGTCGTGTTGGGGACAGCGGCGGCGTTCGCGCTGTCAAAGCCCATCGGCGCATATCAGCTTGGTGAGAGCTACGCCGAGAACTTAGGCGTGAACATAAGGCTGTTCCGCGTTATGCTGATACTGCTTTCGAGCCTGCTCTCGGCGTGCGTGACGGCGTTCGCGGGACCCGTTTCCTTTGTGGGAGTGGCAGTCCCGCACCTTATGAAAAGCCTTTTCGGGACGGCGAAGCCCATAGTCATCATACCCGCCTGCTTCGTGGGAGGAGGGGCGGTATGCATGATGTGCGACCTCATTGCAAGGCTCATGTTCGCGCCCACGGAGCTAAGTATCAGCACCGTCACGGCGGTGTTCGGAGCGCCCGTGGTCATAGTGATAATGCTCGGGCGAAACGACGGGAGGAAATACAGATGAGCGATACGGCAATAGCCGCGGAGGGACTGGCAGTCGGCTACGGCAAAGTGACGGTCGCGGGCGGTATCAGCTTCACGGTCGGCAGGGGAGAGGTGCTGACCCTCATAGGTCCCAACGGCGCGGGGAAATCCACGGTGCTTAGGAGCATTGCCGCACAGCTGCCCATTCTTTCGGGAGCCGTGTATATCGGCGGCGAGGACATCTCCACCATGAGGGAGCGGGAGCTTTCAAGGCGTATCTCGCTCGTGCTGACCGAACGCCTTATCGCGGAGCGCATGACCTGCGCCGATGTGGTGGAGACAGGGCGCTATCCCTACACGGGCAGGCTCGGTATACTCACCGCCGAGGACAGGAGAGCCGTCGCCGAGGCTATGGAGCTTGCTGGCGTTACCGATCTTGCGGAGAGCGGATTCGGCGAGATAAGCGACGGTCAGCGTCAGTGCGTCATGCTCGCAAGGGCGATAGCCCAGCAGCCCCGCGTCATGCTCCTTGACGAGCCGACATCATTCCTCGACATAGACCGCAAACTGCGGCTCCTGACGCTCCTGCGGGAGCTTGCAAGGCAAAAAAATATCGCCGTGATCCAGTCGCTCCACGAGCTTGATCTGGCACAGCGATTCTCCGACAGGGTGCTTTGTATCAGCGGCAGGAGAGCCGAGCTTATCGGAACGCCCGAGGAGATATTCACCGAGGAGAACATCGGGCGTATCTACGGGCTTGAACACGGCAGCTTCCACAGCGCTTACTGCACCGTCGAGCCCGCCGCCGTGACGGGCGAGCCGCAGGTCTTTGTGATAGGCGGAGCGGGTGCGGGGATCCCCGTTTACCGCGCCCTGTACCGAAAGGACATACCCTTCGCGGCGGGGGTCATACATGAGGGCGATATCGAGTACCCCGCGGCGAGTTCCCTCGCCTGCGGTCTCGTGACCGAACGGGCTTTCGAGCCGATAGGCGAAGAAGCGCTCTCCCGTGCGCTTGCGGTCATGGAGCGCTGCGGGAAGGTCGTCTGCGCCTGTGAGCGCTTCGGGGAGATGAACCGCCGCAACCTTTTGCTCCGCGACAAAGCCGCAGAACTCGGCAAGCTGACCACTCTTGCGGAGCTGTGAGGGACAGTATCAGAACCTGTCTTCACAAGAAATGTGCGTGGATTTTCAGCGAGATTTAGTCGATTTCAAGGCGAAAAACCGCAGTTGTGCTGTCGCACTGCAAGGT
>CACZJT010000020.1 GCA_902781565.1 uncultured Ruminococcus sp. | reverse complement strand
ATCTGCTTTCGGCAGCCCTTGCAGCGGTAAAGTCCACGGGATTCTATTTTTCCGTAGCGCGAGTCGCCGCAGTAAGGGCAAGCGAACCCCTTGGCAAATCTGACATCGAACAAAAATTCACGGCACACTTTCTCATCGCTGAACCTGTCAAACAGGTCAATAATGGTCACTTGGGACTTGGGAAATTTACGGTTCATAACGATTTTTCCTCCTGTGGCGTTTTTCCTTACTTATATTATACCACAAGTGGTGTGCCGAAATTGGGACAATTAGAAATTTTTTGCAGTAATTGGGCGGTTTTGGGCGGTTTTGGGCGGTTTGACTATGATGTGGGGGGTTGGTGAGGGAAAGGGATAACCATAAAAAACTTTCGGTCAGTACAACAAGCCCTGCAACGAGCAATGCGCCGACCGTCCATATAAGTGCAAGGATAGTCCGCTTTTTCAGCACCTGCCCCCATGTCTGCACATATGCGGTATCTTCCATGCCGGGTATTATCCGGAACTTGCTGTGTCCGACCCACAGCTTATCTATGACCGTTCCGTCATAGATATTCATGACTTCAAGGAAAAGCAGTGCCTGCAAATAGGCATCTTTAAAGTTGCCTGCTCTGTTCCATACCCCGATGATCAATACAAGTGTTACTGTCATAACGAGATAAAATGCGGTCATGAATCTGCTTTTCTTGTTTTTTACCGTTTCTCTGTCGGCAATGCCACGTTCAAAAGCACGCTCCTGATAGGGCTTTGGATAGAAATACAGTGCATTCACTGCTCCGCCTGATACGGATATACGAACCATGGCGGTAAATATCAGGCAGTATAGGATCAGTTGAAGAATTATCATATTTCATCTGCGATTTTCAGCCTATAAGTGTGCATATCCATGCCAAAAGAGCAGATACCGGAAATGCACCGATGATATGTGAAAGGTGTGTTTTCCAATTATAGCCGAACAAATGGCTGCCATAGACGTTTGTGATCTCGGGGTAATAATGCGGAAAGAATCCGAACCCCTTATTGCACAGCAGCACCCAGTCAAAGAATCCTATATCAAAGACTTTGAGCAGAAATATCATGATAATGAACCTCAGAAAAAACTGTCCGAAAGAAAATCCGTTTTGCAGACCGTTCCACGCACCGATGAAAACAGGGGCAATGAGCAGAACGATCGAAAATACTGCCATGCACCAACCGAATATGTGCTGACCTCTGAACCTTTCGGGTTTTGTTTCGGGCACGACCGCCTGTGCTTCTTTCGGAGCAGAAGAAAAGAATCGTTTATCCTGAATAAATCCGACACCGCTCCACAGCATGAGAAAAAGTCCTGCCATCATCATAAGTGAAAGCAATAGTGTTACAGTCATGTTCGTTGCTCCTTCCCGTGAGTTAGCAAAAACTAACCTTTTTATATTATACACCTTGCTATTCTAAAAGTCAATAGCTTTGAATGCATAACAGAGAAGTTTTGATAGTCATTTCCTGTGCAAGAGGGCTGACATCTTTTTTGAAGAATGCTCTCCGATCATTTTCTGAAGTAAGGTGTTGAAATTTTCATTGATTTGCGTTATAATGATCTTGGTTCATAGTGATGTTCTTTTGGTATGATTTTGTTCGTATATAAATCGTACCAAATCACTATGACCTTTTTCCGCTTTTTGAAGTCCGATCTTATTTTGCCAAGTGTTACCGTGCGTTTCGGCTGTATAATTTGAAGATTGTGTGAAAAAGGGCTTGACAAGTACGGGCGTTTTGGTGTACAATATAACTATATGTCTGTGGTGCAAATTGTACTCGGCATAATTCATGAATTGTTAATATAAAGGGGAGCTGTCTATGGACGATCACGTCCGACAACCTGTATTCATTCTTTGTTTTTATGTGGGTATCTGCCTGCTCATGCTGTTGCTGGGACTTGCATCACAGACCGTGACGCGGTTTTCAGAATCGCGGCTCGAAAAGCTGGACGGAAGCAGGAGAGCGAAACTCATAGAGCGTTTTCAGAACGATACCGACCTGCTGAGGCTTCGCGTGACGGTGATACAATGCTTCTGCGGAGCGGCGCAGGCTGCTGCGGTATATCTGCTGATAAAGCCCGTGTACGATGTCTTTTGGAAACTCAACGGCGATATGTACACGGAAGCC
Source organism: uncultured Ruminococcus sp. (assembly GCA_902781565.1). GTDB lineage: Bacteria > Bacillota > Clostridia > Oscillospirales > Ruminococcaceae > YE71. The sequence goes on along the minus strand of CACZJT010000020.1, from coordinate 21,329 downwards.
GCAGTCAGGGAGACTGCCGCCTGTATGGTGCTCATCGCACTGATACTCGCGGGACTTTACTGCGCGGTGTCCTTTGAGCTGCCGCGGAGAGCCGCCAAGACGGGCAGTCTTGCGGGGGAGCGCGGGGATAGCTTTGCGCTGGGAAGCCTGAAGTTCCTGCGGGTCATGCTCGTTATATTCAAGCCGCTGACCTTTACAGTCGAGATATTCTTAAAATTACTCGGCGCTCTTTTCGGCATAAAGCCCGAGGTCACAGATGAAACGAGCGAAGACCTGATACAGCTTATCGACGCCCAGGGCGAGAACGGCGGTATCGAGGAGGAACAGGCTGAGATGATCTCCAACATCTTCGAGTTCTCCGAGCTGGAGCTTCGCGAGGTAATGACTCACCGCACCGAGATATGCGCCGCCGATATAGGCGCCAATGTCGCGGAGGTGGTGGCGCTGGCTGTCGAGTCGGGATTCTCGCGCATACCCGTCTGCCGCGATTCCATAGACGATATCTGCGGGGTCATATACATAAAAGACCTTCTGCCGCTGATACCCGAACACGGCGCGGGAGAAATACCCGCTGCCAAGTACATACACAAGATCAAATACGTTCCCGAGTCGGGGAGCTGCGGTGAACTGTTTACCTACTTCACCGAACGCAAGCGTCAGATCGCCGTTGTCCTCGACGAATACGGCGGGACGGCGGGACTCGTTACGATGGAAGACCTGCTGGAGTCCATAGTCGGCAATATCCGCGATGAGTATGACGAGAACGAGGAAGAGGACATACAGGAGATAACTCCACATACCTTTGATATCCTCGGAACTGCCGACCCCGAAGAAGTAATGGAACGCCTCGGAGTAAAGCTCTCGGAGGTACGTGATTTTGATACAATTGGAGGATTTGTTACCGATCTGCTGGGATATATCCCGCAGGAGGGACAGACCCCTGCGGTGCGCTGCGGAGCTGTGACCTTCGGAGTTATCTCGGCTAAGGATAACCATATAGTCAAGCTGCGCGCTGTTATAGATAAAGAGGATGTGAACGATAGTGATAAAGATGATGATGACGAAAAGGAAAGTGAAAAAGAATAGGCTCGCTGCTGTTGCCGCCGTGATATGCTCCGCGATGATGCTGGGATCGTGCTCAGTGAGTGAGATATTCAACAATCTCCCCGGGGAGAACGCTACCGAGCTGTATTCCCACCCTGAAACAGCGACCGTTCCGCCGCCCGAAACTGCGCCCGAAACGGAACTGCCTCCCGAGACAGTCGAAGCCGCAGCCGAAACGCAGCCCGAGGCTGCCGAGACAGAGGAAAGCTCCTCCGAAGCGGAGAAAAAGCTCGTGATACTGAATGCCCCCGGGAATTCGCTTGCAGCGGAATACTTCCTTGATGGTGAGACCGATCAGACAAAGGACGGCTATCGCAAGGTCTATGAAGGGATATATAACTATCAGTCTGTCATAGAGGTGGAACATGGGGTGTTCACTACGGAGCAGATGACCGATCTGATAAACTTCGTTGTGGAAACCGGGCTCGGGCTCGATACTCCCGAAAGCAGCTACAGAATGTACGTTGATGGTGACAATATGGTCACCAAGGTAGAGTTCACGTACAGCAGGAGCTTTGAAGAAGGCGGGCAGATGTACGAGCAGCTCATGAGCAAAGCCGATGAGATAGTCAAGGAAGCTCAGCCGCTCATCACCGAGTATGATAAGGTCAAGTATTTCCATGACACGATAATCAATAACTGCTCATACGATACCGCCGCGGTGAACGGTCACGCCGCATACGGGGCTCTCTGCGACGGAAAGGCTTCCTGCGAGGGGTACTCCAAGGCGTTTACTCTCCTCTGCGACAGGGCGGGGATAACGGCTCTGCCCGTACACGGTCCTTCAACCGATACGGGCGGCAATACCGAGGGTCATATGTGGAACAAGGTCCTCTGTGACGGTGAGTGGTACAACATCGACGTCACATGGGACGACCCCTCGGGGAATACGGACAATCTGCGCTACGATTACTTCCTGATCGACGATACCTCGTGCAGCCGTTCCCACACTGCGGAGACCAATATTTATATGAATTATCCCCTCGCCACCAACGCATTCGGTGATTACTACACGAGAAACGGTCTTGTGATAGGCTATGACAGCGATATCTACGATCAGCTCTATTTCCTTACATCATCGGGACTTCCCGAAGAGACCGCGCAGGGGATCATAGACTTCCGCTGCCTTGACGAGAACCTTTACACTCAGATAAAGCAGCAGTATTTTACAGACGCTGCCGACGGTACAAAGGGCTTCTCGGATATACTTAAAATGTTCATGCAGCCGGGTGAATCGCTGAGGTACGAATTCAGCGACAATCCTCAGACCTATACATTCCATATCACTGTTACCAGAAACTGAAAACAATTATTTCGGAGGGATCGGAAATGCTTACAGATATTGAGATAGCACAGCAGGCGAAAATGTTGAGGATAAGCGAGATCGCGGCAGGTCTCGGCATAAGCGAGGACGACCTCGAGCCTTACGGACACTACAAGGCTAAGCTGTCCGAGGAGCTTTTCGTAAAGCTCGCAGACAAGCCCGACGGCAAGCTCATACTCGTCACCGCGATAAACCCCACTCCCGCGGGAGAGGGCAAGACCACCATTTCGGTAGGTCTTGCGGAGTCTATGGCTAAGATAGGCAAGAAGGCGATACTCGCCCTGCGAGAGCCCTCGCTGGGACCCGTGTTCGGCATCAAGGGCGGAGCCGCTGGCGGCGGATATGCGCAGGTAGTCCCTATGGACGACATCAACCTGCACTTCACGGGCGATATGCACGCTATCACCGCGGCGAACAACCTGCTCTGCGCCCTCATAGACAACTCGATACATCAGGGCAATCCGCTTCGCATAGATCAGCGCAGGATACTCTTCAAGCGCTGCCTTGACATGAACGACCGCGCTCTACGCGAGATCGTTGTGGGCATGGGCGGCAAGGTCAACGGCTTCCCACGTCAGGACGGCTTCCAGATAACCGTTGCAAGCGAGATCATGGCGATACTCTGCCTTGCGGACGACCTCGCCGATCTCAAAGCAAGGCTTGAAAGGATACTCATAGGCTACGACCTCGACGGTCAGCCCGTTTACGCGGGACAGCTGGGCGGCTGCGGAGCAATGGCGGCTCTGCTGAAGGACGCCCTCAAGCCCAACCTCGTGCAGACCCTTGAGAACACCCCCGCCATCATGCACGGAGGACCCTTCGCGAACATTGCTCACGGCTGTAACTCCGTCCGCGCTACAAAGCTGGGCTTGAAGCTCGCGGACTACACAATAACCGAAGCAGGCTTCGGCTCCGACCTCGGCGCCGAGAAGTTCTTCGACATCAAGTGCCGCTATGCGGGACTTACGCCCTCCTGCGTAGTCCTCGTTGCGACTATCCGCGCCCTCAAATACAACGGCGGTGTTCCCCGCGCGGAGCTTACTAATGAGAATGTTGACGCTCTGAGAGCGGGCGCCGTGAACCTTAAAACTCACATCGAGAATATGCACAAGTTCGGCGTGCCCGTAGTCGTTGCGATAAACCGCTTCCACACCGACACCGACGCCGAGATAAAGGTCATAGAGGAAGTCTGCGCCGAGTGCGGCGTCGAGTTCTCGCTGGCGGAGATATTCGCCAAGGGCGGCGAGGGCGGAAAAGACCTCGCACAGAAGGTCTGCGATACCATTGCCGCAAACGAGGGCAAAAGCGAGTTCCACCAGCTCTATGATGTAGCTCTGCCCGTCAAGGAGAAGATCGGCACCATTGCCCGCGAGATATACCGCGCAGACGGCGTTATCTACACCGCCCAGGCTGAAAAGGCTCTCAAAGAGATCGAGGCGCTCGGCAAGACCGATCTGCCCGTATGCGTTGCCAAGACCCAATATTCCCTCTCGGACGACCCGACCAAGCTCGGAAAGCCCGAAGGCTTTGAGATAACCGTCCGCGATGTGAAGCTGTCCTCGGGCGCGGGATTCATCGTCGTATACACCGGAGATATCATGACCATGCCGGGTCTGCCCAAGAAGCCCGCAGCTTACTCTATCGACATTGACAACGAAGGAAACATCTCGGGACTTTTCTGATCGGTGGTGAGAAGATCAAATGTCAAACAACAGGAAAGCAGATGATAGCTTGCTTCCCGGATCATCGACCCCCGAAAAGCCCAAAAAGCGCAGGCGCGGACACCACAAGCAGCGGCTGTTCATCGCCATATTCGTCATTATAAGTGTTGCGGTGCTGGCGTTCCCGCGGCTCACGGGGAAATACATACCCGAGTTCAATTCCTCCGCCGCGAAGCTGTATATGCAGAGCATTTTCCCCGTTATCACCACGCCGTTCGCGTGGCTCACCGAGAAGATACCCTTTTCGTTCGGTGAGGTTCTGATAATCACGGCGCTCATAATGATACCGCTGACTGTCATAATACTTGTGGCGGTAGGGCTGATAAAGAAGATACCCGGGGAGAGGAAGCGCAGCGTCCGCGTGTTTTTTGGATACTTTTGGGCGTGGGTGCTGACCTTCGTGCTTTTCACCGAGACTTTCAACTGCTATGCGCTCTACCCCTCGCCGACTTTCACCGAGCTGTACCCCGAGTACCCCGGCGAGACTTACACGACGGGAGAGCTCGAACAGCTTGCGGACTTCCTGATCTTTGAAACGAACCAGCTTTCGGGCAAGGTACAGCGGGACGCCGAGGGAAAGTTCGTGCTGACTGCCGACCTTGACGAGACTGCAAAGGCAGCCATGAGGAACCTCTCGGAGGACTATCCGCAGCTCAAAGGCTACTACACTAATCCGAAGCCCGTGAAGAACTCGTTTTTCATGAGCCAGCAGTATCTCATGGGGATATATTTCCCGTTCACGATGGAGGCGAACTACAACGATCAGATGTACTCGCTGAATCTGCCCGACACGGTATGCCACGAGCTTTCGCACACAAAGGGCTTTATCCGAGAGGACGAAGCCAACTTCATCGGCTTCCTCGCCTGCTACAAGAGCGACAACACCGACTACCGCTACAGCGGCTGTCTGAGAGCGCTCAGATACGTGCTCGGAAAGTGCGACGAGAACTGCTCCGAAGAGACCGTCAACAGGCTCTACGGAGCGCTTGCCGACGGGGTGCGCATAGACTGGAACGCCAATTCCGATTACTGGGCGAGCGTTCAGAAGAGCGACGAGGGTATTTTCGATTCCGAGACCGTCGCGGAGGTCTCCGATAAAGCTATGGAGGCTTCTCTGCAATTCGGAGGGGTCGAGGACGGAAAGAAGTCCTACGGACGAATGGTCGATCTGCTGCTCGACTGGTATTATCATGTGAGGTAAGCACCGTGGGATACACTTATAAGAGAGCGGGAATTGACGACCTCGACTTGCTGACCGAAACACGGATAACGGTGCTTCGGGCGGCGAACGGTCTTTCGGAGAGCGCGGATATGTCCGAGGCGGAGAAGACCTCGCGGGAGTATTATGAGCGTGCGCTTGCGGACGGGAGCCATACGGCGTACCTTGTCTTTGACGGCGACAGGTTCATCGGCGCGGGTGGGGTGAGCTATTACACCGTCATGCCGACCTATCACAACACCTCGGGGCGCAAGGCTTACATCATGAATATGTACACCGCTCCCGAATACCGCAGGCAGGGGATAGCTATTAAGACCCTCGGACTTTTGGTGCTCGATTCCCTCGGGAGGGGTATCACCGACATTGGGCTCGAAGCCACCGACATGGGCAGACCGCTTTATGAGCGCTTCGGTTTTGAAGCGGCGGCAGGGGAGATGTACCTGACAGAGCAGGCGATATCCCGTTTACGTAAAGGATAACCGAATAATGAAGATAACTATTGAAACACATTCCCCCGCGGAGACCATAGCCCTCGGGGAGAGGATAGGCGCACTTCTGCGCGGCGGCGAGGTCATAGCCTACCGCGGCGGACTGGGCGCTGGAAAGACCACCATTACCCGCGGTATCTCGGTGGGGCTGGGGCTCGGCGACGAGGTGACTTCGCCGACCTTCGCGCTGGTAAACGAATACGCGGGAGAAAAGCTCACGCTCTATCACTTCGATATGTACCGCATAACCTCCGCCGAAGACTTGGAGACCTGCGGGTTCTACGACTTCATGAACGAGCGGAGCGTAATAGCGGCGGAGTGGAGCGAGAACATCGCCGACGAACTGCCCGATGACGCCATATACATCGACATCGCGCGGGTCTCGGACGAGGTGCGCGAGATAACGATAACGGGAGATGAACGCTTTGAAGCTCTTGGGGATTGATACGTCGGGAAAAGTCGCGTCGGTCGCGGTGACGGACGGGGGGATCATCCTTGCGGAAAAGAGCGTATACACAACGCTCACACATTCGCAGATCATTTTGCCGATGGTGAAGGAACTGCTTGCGGACTGCGGGCTTAGCTTTGCGGAGCTTGACGGGATAGTGTGTGCTAAGGGTCCCGGGTCTTACACGGGACTTCGGATAGGCATTGCCGCCGTCAAGGGGATAGTCATGGGCTGTTCGACTCTCAAATGCGCGGGGGTATCTACCCTCGAAGCGCTGGTGTGGAACAGCGCGGCGCATCGCGGGCGTATAGTTCCCGTAATGGCTGCGCGTAAGGGGATAGTCTACTGCGGAGCATATGAGTCCGACGGAGAGCGGGTGACGAATATCGCTCCCGACAGAGTGTGTTCCGCCGAGGACTTCGCGGCGCTCGTCGGGGATAACGCCCTGCTTACGGGCGACTGCTGCGCCGAGATGAAGGAGCAGTTTTTTGCAGACGCTGCGGACGTGAAATGCGCACTGCCTGCCGACCGCCTGCAAAAGGCTTCGGCGCTGTGCATGGCGTTTGAAGCGTCACCCGAAACAGCGGTCGAAGCCGACGCCCTCGCCGCCGCATACTTGCAGGAGACCAAGGCGGAGAAGGACAAGGCGCATAGGTGAATAAGATCAATTAAGGAGCAAAACCATGAAAATAGCAATCGGAAACGATCATGCCGCACCCGAGCTGAAGCTCGCGGTGGCGGAGCATTTGCGTGAGAAGGGTCACGAGGTAACGGATACGGGCTGTGCCATCGGGGAGAAGTGCGATTATCCCAACGCCGCGAAAAAAGTCTGCGAGCTGATACGCGCGGGCGAAGCGGAGCTTGGAATACTGATCTGCGGAACGGGCGTGGGAATGTCCCTTGCGGCTAACAAATTCAAGGGCATACGCGCCGCCTGCTGCTCTGAGGTGTTCTCCGCAAGGCTCACAAGAGAACATAACGATGCGAACGTACTCTGCTTCGGTGCGAGGGTCGTGGGCGAGGGGACTGCCCTCGATCTCGTTGACGCATTCGTTGACACGCCTTTTTCGGGCGATGAAAGACACGCCCGACGGATAGGGCTCATCACGGCTATAGAGAACGGAGAACTTTGATAGGTTTTCCCAATGGATTCATACTTTGTTCAGGCTTATTTGTAGGATATGCCATTGACAAAGAATTACAACTCTGATATAATAATGTTAGTCGGTTGACAGTCAATCGGCTAACATTTTTTTGCGGGGTGAGTGCATGGACGAAGTAAAGACCGATGAACAGGTGCGTCATGTGGGTGCGGAGGTCAAGATGATCTCGAATATGATACATCGGCGTCTCATCAAGGATCAGTGCAGTGACGACGATCAGCTCACCGCTTCAAACGGCTGGATACTCGGATATCTCTCCCACAACGAGGACAGGGAAGTATATCAGCGGGAGCTGGAGGAGAAGTTCCATATCCGCCGCGCGACGGTCTCAAAAACGCTGGGACTGATGGAGCAGAAGGGACTCATAGAGCGGGTGCCCGTGGAGCATGATGCGCGGCTCAAAAGACTGCTCCTCACCGATAAGGGCAGGAAACTGAATGCTTTTATGATCGAAGAGTTCGATCGTATCGAGCAGGAGATCACCGAGGGGATACCCCCCGAAAAGCTCGGGGTGTTCTTTGAGGTATGCGATATGCTCAAAAATAAACTTAACGGACCGGAGGGGAAATGCAGATGATAAAGAAACTCGCTTCCTGTATCAGGGAGTATAAACGTGACACGATACTCACGCCGCTTTTCGTGGCTCTGGAGGTCGTGCTTGAATGTATCATACCGATGTTCAGCGCGGAGCTTGTGAACGCTCTGAGCAGCGGTACCGAAATGTCGGAGGTGGTCAGGTACGGCGTTATTATGCTGATACTCGCCTTTGCTTCGCTTGCCTGCGGAGCGCTCTCGGGCTTCTACTGCGCGAGGGCGAGCTCGGGATTTGCGAAGAACCTTCGCCGCGACCTGTTCTACAAGGTGCAGGATTTTTCCTTCGCCAATATAGACAGGTTCTCCACATCGAGCCTTGTGACGCGGCTTACAACAGACGTCACGAACGTTCAGAACGCCTTCATGATGATAATTCGCGTGGCGGTAAGAACGCCGTTCATGCTGATCTTCGCGCTCATCATGGCTATCAGGATGGCGCCGCAGCTGGCGGTCATCTACCTTGCGATAGTGCCGATACTGAGCATTGGGCTTGTCGTTATAGCAAAGCTCGCCATGCCGATATTCAGGACGCTGTTCAAAAAATACGACGCGCTGAACGAATCGGTGCAGGAGAACGTCACGGGCATAAGAGTGGTCAAGTCCTTCGTGCGTGAGAAGTACGAGATCGAGAAATTCGACGCGGCTTCGCAGGTGCTTAAAAAGGACTTCACCCACGTCGAGAAGATACTCGCTTTCAACTCGCCTATTATGCAGTTCTGCATATACCTCACCATGTTGTTCATTTCATTCTACGGCGCGAAGGTGATCGTAGGCTCGGGCGCAACAACGCTCGATGTGGGCAATATGCAGAGTATGCTCGTTTACAGTATGCAGATCATGATGAGCCTTATGTTCATCTCGATGATATTCGTGATGATAACCATGTCGGTGGCTTCGGCTAAGCGTATAGTTGAAGTCCTCGACGATGAGAGCACCATAACCAATCCCGAGAATCCCGTCACCAAGGTCAGTGACGGAAGCATTGATTTCAGCGGAGTACAGTTCGCATACTCGGCTGATGCCGACAAAAACGTTCTTGAGGGCATAGACCTCCACATCGCTTCGGGCGAGACGGTAGGCATAATCGGCGGAACGGGCAGCTCAAAGACCTCGCTGATACAGCTTATCCCGCGGCTTTATGATGTCACGGGCGGCGAGCTGAAGGTCGGCGGTGTGGACGTCAGAAAGTACGACCTCGACACGCTCCGCGGTCAGGTATCGGTGGTGCTTCAGAAGAACGTACTGTTCTCGGGCACGATAAAGGAGAATCTCCGCTGGGGCGACGAGAACGCAGACGATACCGAGATAGAGCGCGTCTGCAAGCTGGCGCAGGCTGACGAGTTCATTCAGCGCTTCCCCGACAAGTACGATACCTACATAGAGCAGGGCGGCACCAACGTTTCTGGCGGTCAGAAGCAGAGGCTCTGTATCGCGAGGGCGCTTCTCAAAAAGCCCAAGATACTCATTCTCGACGATTCCACCAGCGCGGTCGATACTCACACCGATGCGCTTATCCGCAAGGCTTTCGCCGAGGAGATACCCGATACCACCAAGATAATCATAGCCCAGCGCATTTCCTCCGTTCAGGACGCGGATAAGATAGTAGTCCTCGACGGCGGCAGGATAAACGGCATGGGCACTCACGAGGAGCTTCTTGAAAACAACGCCATTTACCGCGAGGTATACACCTCTCAGATGCGCCCCGATACCGAAAAGGAGGTGAGCTGATATGCCGAGACAGCCATACGTAAAAGACCCCAACGCTCCCAAGCCCCAGATTGGACGCATACTCGGCGATCTGTTCGCAAACTACAAGGGCAGGCTCATACTCGTGATGATTTGCCTTGTCCTTAGCGCCATAGCGGGCTCTATAGCTTCGATTTTCATGAACAGGGTGGTCGATATAATCACCCGCGCACTTGAGGTCTACAAGACCGACGGCGCGGACGCGGCTCTTGCAATGGCGAAGCCCGAGCTGTTGACGCTCTTCATCGTCATGCTTTCTATTTACATCATAGGCATTATCGCTTCAACGGTGCAGCAGCTCAACATGGCTGTTATCACGCAGGGACACCTTGCCAACACCCGCGAGAAGATGTTCCGCCACATGGAGCGCCTGCCGATCAAGTATTTCGACCAGCACCCCCACGGCGACATCATGAGCCACTACACCAACGATATCGACACCCTCCGTCAGCTCATTTCCCAGGCGCTCCCGCAGATGCTCAACGCGGCGCTGACGCTCATAGTGCTCGTATTCGTAATGATGTATTTAAGCGTATGGATGATGCTCCTGGTATTCTGCGGAGTGGTCGTTATGATGCTTGTCACAAAGCACATCGGCGGTAATTCGGCGAAATACTTCGTTCGCCAGCAGAAGGCGCTCGGCAAGACCGAGGGCTACATAGAGGAAATGATAGAGGGTCAGAAGGTCGTGAAGGTCTTCTGCCACGAGGACCGCAGCAAGGCGGACTTCGACAAGGTGAACGAACAGCTCTTCGACGACGCCAACAACGCTAACAAATTCGCGAATATCCTCATGCCTATCATGGGAAACATCGGCAACATCATGTACATTCTGATGTCATTTGTGGGAAGCATATTGGTCATAAGCGGAGTGCCGAACCTTTCGCTCTCGGGACAGGCGATGACTATTGCGGTAGTCGTGCCGTTCCTCGGAATGACAAGGCAGTTCTGCAACACGATCACGCAGGCTTCCCAGCAGATAAACGCAGTCGCCATGGCTCTTGCGGGCGCAACACGTATCTACACTCTTCTCGATGAAGTGCCCGAGACCGACGACGGATATGTAACTCTCGTGAACGCCAAGTACGGCGAGAACGGCGAGCTTGTGGAGTGCGAAGAAAAGACCAACATCTGGGCATGGAAGCACCCGCATCAGGACGGCTCGACTACTACTCTCACCAAGGTCGAGGGCAAGGTGGAGCTCAACGATGTGGACTTCGGCTACGTTCCCGAGAAGATAGTCCTGCATAACGTTTCAATCTATGCGAATCCGGGTGAGAAGGTGGCATTCGTGGGCGCTACAGGCGCAGGCAAGACCACTATCACGAACCTTATCAACCGCTTCTACGACATCGCGGACGGCAAGATACGTTATGATGGAATAAACATCAACAAGATAAAGAAGGACGATCTCCGCCGCTCGCTGGGTATCGTGCTTCAGGACGTCAACCTGTTCACGGGGACGGTCATGGAGAATATCCGCTACGGCAACCTTAACGCCACCGATGAGGAATGCATTGCGGCGGCAAGGCTCGCAAATGCCCATGACTTCATCACACGTCTGCCCGAGGGTTACAATACCATGCTGACGGGCAACGGCGCGAATCTCTCGCAGGGTCAGAGACAGCTTATCTCCATAGCCCGCGCCGCGGTCGCCGACCCGCCCGTAATGATACTCGACGAGGCGACGTCCTCTATAGACACCCGCACCGAAGCGCTGGTGCAGCGGGGCATGGACGGACTGATGTTCGGACGGACGGTGTTCGTCATAGCCCACAGGCTTTCGACGGTACAGAATTCCGATGTTATCATGGTGCTCGATCAGGGCAGGATAATCGAGCGCGGCAACCACGACAAGCTGATCTCCGAGAAGGGTCAGTATTACAGGCTCTACACGGGAGCCTTCGAGCTGGAATAACAGAGCGATCGCAGGGCATATCCTTTCTTTCGGGAGGGGATATGCCTTTTTTGTCGAGAACTAATGATATACTTTGTATATTTTTCCAAAGCGCTTGACGGAAGGCATTGAAAATGGTATAATAGATAAGGCGGGGCTTTCCCGTCTAACGTCAGGAGGTGTAAAGTTCATGAAATATATCCTTTCGCTCGATCAGGGTACTACGTCGTCAAGGGCGGTGCTTTTTGACGAGCATCAGAACACCGTATCCATAGCACAGAGGGAGTTTACCCAGTATTTCCCCCGCGACGGCTGGGTGGAGCATGACCCTATGGAGATATGGTCGTCACAGTATTCGGTGCTGACCGAAGCGGTCGCTAAGAGCGGTATCGACCCCGCGGATATCGCGGCGGTGGGTATCACGAACCAGCGCGAAACAACGATAGTCTGGGAGCGCTCGACGGGAAAGCCCGTGTATAACGCGATAGTGTGGCAGTGCAGGCGCACTGCTCCGCTTATCGAAAAGCTCAAAGCCGATGGGCTCTCGGACATGATACGCGAGAAAACGGGACTTGTCCCCGACGCCTACTTCTCGGCGTCAAAGCTGAGCTGGATACTCGATAACGTCCCGGGCGCAAGGGAAATGGCAGAGCGAGGCGAGCTGCTTTTCGGCACTGTCGATACATGGCTCATATGGAAGCTGACGGGCGGCAGGACTCACGCCATAGACCGCACCAACGCATCGCGCACCATGCTCTATAACATTGAGAAATGCGAGTGGGACAAGGAGCTTCTCGATCTTTTCCGAATCCCCGAGACCATGCTCCCCGAGGTCAAATGCTCGGGGGACATCTACGGTATCGCGGACGTCTGCGGAGCGGCAGTGCCTATCGCGGGAGTTGCGGGCGACCAGCAGGCGGCGCTGTTCGGACAGTGCTGTTTCGGCTCGGGCGATACCAAGAATACATACGGGACGGGCTGCTTCCTGCTTATGAACACGGGCAGCAAGCGGCTCACCAGCGAAAACGGAATGATAACCACGATAGCGGCGACCCTGCGAGGAAAGCCCGTTCAGTACGCGCTTGAGGGCAGCGTTTTCATCGGCGGCGCGGTGATACAATGGCTTCGTGACGAGCTTCGGCTCATAGTCGAGAGCCGCGATGCGGAGTATTTTGCAAAGAAAGTCCCCGACACGGGCGGCGTGTACCTCGTGCCCGCATTCACGGGTCTGGGTGCGCCGTACTGGGATATGTACGCCCGCGGAACGATAGTAGGGCTGACACGCGGCACCAAGCGGGAGCATATTATCCGTGCTGCGCAGGAGTCCATAGCCTACCAGTCAGCCGACCTGCTCTCGGCTATGGAGCGCGACGCGGGAGTGACTATCTCAAAGCTGAACGTTGACGGCGGAGCTTCGAGGGACAGCTTCCTTATGCAGTTCCAGTCCGATATTCTGGACAGAAAGCTGATAAAGCCCGCAAATCACGAATCTACCGCCCTCGGTGCAGCATACCTTGCGGGGCTTACCGTGGGTCTGTGGAGCAGCGAGGAGGAGCTTATAAAGAATCGCGTTATTGCGGGAGAGTACACGCCCTCCATGACCGAGGAGCGCCGCAGGGAGCTTCTTGCGGGCTGGCATAAGGCGGTCGGCAGGAGCGGCGCATGGGCTGGAAACTAAGATGAAAAGTAAACGAGTATTGGTGCTCTGCTGCCTTGCGGCGTTCATGCTCTGTTTGGCGGCGCTCGTACTTATCGCGCTTCGGGCGGCAAATTCGTCACCTGTCATCGGAGGAGCGGGAATGCCAACATTTCTGTTTTCCTTTCGGCAGCTGCTGCGTTCGCCTGTAGGCATTATTATCTCGGCAGCGGGAGTTTTCTCTCTTGCGGCAGCAGTAATACTTTCGGTGAAAAAATGAGTTGTACCAATAAAAACGCCAAAGAGGTGGCATGACATGAGTGCTAAACAGAAAACGGTCTATGTGTGCAGTGCCTGCGGGTACGAGAGCCCCAAGTGGAACGGCAAATGCCCCGACTGCGGCGAGTGGAACACCCTCGAAGAAGCGCTCCCTGCGGTGACTTCCGCAGTCGGGGGGAGCCGCGGCGGGCTGTCCTCTGCGGCGGTAAGGGACATCTCCGACAAGATACGCGGCATAGGCGAGATAGACGCCGCGGATACCGAGGTGCGGTGGTCAACGGGCATGGGCGAGCTCGACCGCGTTCTCGGTGGGGGAGTGGTCAAGGGGAGCCTTGTGCTATTGGGCGGTGAGCCTGGTATCGGCAAGTCAACGCTTTTGCTTCAGATCTGCAAGAAACTCGGGGAGGAGCATACGATACTCTATATTTCGGGCGAGGAATCGCTGAGACAGATAAAGCTCCGCGCACAGCGGCTGGGTGTTGACAGCGAGAACCTGTATCTTATAAGCGAGACCGACTGCGAAGCGATATGCGCCGTTATCTCGAAAGAAAAGCCCGATATCGCCATAATCGACTCGATACAGACTATGAACATCTCGGCGCTGACCTCCGCGAGCGGTTCGGTGACACAGGTGCGGGAATGCTCGAATCTGCTTATGAAAACGGCGAAATCGCTGGAGATACCCATGCTGATCGTCGGACACGTCAACAAGGACGGCGCCATCGCGGGACCGAAAGTTATGGAGCATATCGTTGACTGCGTGCTGTACTTCGAGGGTCAGAAGAACCTGCCTTACAGAATACTGCGGGGTATCAAGAACCGCTTCGGCTCGACCAATGAAATAGGCGTTTTTGAGATGCGCGGTGAGGGTCTTGCAGAGGTGGCGAACCCCTCTGAAATGCTGCTCTCGGGCAGACCCTCGGGAGCTTCGGGCTGCTGTGTAGCCTGCGTTATCGAGGGCTCACGTCCCATTCTTGCGGAGGTGCAGGCACTCGTGACAAAGAGCGCATTCAACGTCCCCCGCAGGACGGCTGCGGGCTTCGATTACAACCGTATGTCTATACTCATCGCGGTGCTTGAAAAGAGGCTGGGCTTCTACTTCGGGGGACTTGACGTTTACATGAACGTGGTGGGCGGCTTTGATATCAACGAGCCCGCCGCCGATCTTTCGGTGGCGCTGGCGCTGTATTCGAGCCTTACCGACAAGGCGGTGAGCCCGGATGTCATCACATTCGGCGAGATAGGTCTTGCGGGGGAGCTTCGGGGAGTTCAGCGGGCGGCACAGCGCATAGCCGAAGCCGAAAGGCTCGGCTTCAAGCGGGTGATAATCCCCTCGGCTTCGCTAAAGGGGCTGGGTATAAAAGCCGCAAGGATAGAGATAATAGGAGCTGCGACGATAAAACAAGCCTTCGGCGCGGCGCTGAAATAAGGGATGAGGATATGGGATTTGAGATAGTGCTTAATCCTGCGGGAGCTTCGGGGCTCGCGTGGAGAACATGGCGAAGGCTCGAGCGCGTCATAACGAAAGCGGGCTGCGCCTACACGGTACACCGCTCAACGCCCGAGCATGGAGTTACCGAGATATGCCGTGAGCTGACCTCGCGCGGGGAGCCCGTTTCGCTGATCGTGATAGGCGGCGACGGTACGAGCAACGAAGCGCTCAACGGTATCGCGGACTTTGATAACACCGCCGTGGGCTTTATCCCCTGCGGGACGGGAAACGACCTTCACCGCGATATGGGGATACCTAAAAGCACAGTCAAGCTCTTGAAAACCATGCTTGACGGCACGGTGAAGCGCACCGCCGACATCGGGGAGCTTAAATGTATAGCGAACGGGAAGCGTATAGTCCGCAGGTTCAATATAAGCTGTGACATCGGATTCGGTGCGGCGACCTGCGCTTATGTGAACCGCTCCCGCATAAAGCCCGTACTGAACAAATTGGGTATAGGCAGGGTGATATATCTTATCGAAGCCCTGCGGGTATGCTTCACCTCCGAGCCGCAGCCCGTCACTGTGACCTGCGGCGGGAGGACAAGGCTTTACCGCAGGTGTCTGTGCGTTATCGCGATGAACCACTGTCACGAGGGCGGGGGATTTGATTTCTGCCCCAACGCGAGATTCGATGACGGTAATCTCGATCTTTGTATCGGAAACGGGCTCTCTCACGGGGGTTTCCTGCATATGCTTCCCCTTGCGTACATGGGAAGGCACATGAAGCTGCGGGGCATTTTCGGCGACCGCGGCGAATTTGTAAAACTGCGGACGAACAAGCCCATATGGATACACACCGACGGTGAAGCGCTCGGAAAAACGACCTCCGCCGAGATACGTGTCATAGGCGAAAAGCTAAGGCTGTTATTCTGAAAAATAAAAGAAACGGAGTAATTATCATGACGAATGAGGAAAAAGTATTCACCTGTTATGAGAGTTTAAGGAAAATCACGGATTTTGAGCCGCAGATCGCGGTAGTGCTGGGTTCGGGTCTCGGCGGATTCGTGGAGGCGTGCGTTCAGATCGAGCAGACTGTGTCCTACAGCGAGATAGATGGTTTCCCGATCTCTACGGTCAAGGGACACAAGGGCTGTTTCATCTTCGGTACGGTCGGTGGCGTGAAAGTAGCCGTCATGCAGGGCAGGGTGCATTATTACGAGGGCTACGATGTCAGCGACGTGGTTCTTCCGATAAGGGTGCTGTCGCTCATGGGCGCTAAGGCGGCAATGCTCACAAACGCCGCGGGCGGGATAAACAAGGACTTTGCGGCAGGCGACCTTATGCTCATACGCGACCATGTTTCGCTGTTCGCACCCAATCCGCTCGTGGGACAGAATCCCGAAAAGCTGGGCGTGAGGTTCCCCGATATGAGCAATATCTACGACAATGAGCTTTGCGATATCATACTCGATTCCGCAAAGGAGCTTGGGCTTGAGCTGAAACAGGGCGTTTATTTCCAGCTGACGGGACCCTCCTACGAGACACCCGCGGAGATACGTATGCTCGGCACACTCGGCGCGGACGCGGTGGGTATGTCCACAGCCGCCGAAGCTATAGCCGCCCATCATGCGGGAATGTTGGTATGCGGTATCTCGCTGATCTCGAACCTCGCCGCAGGCATAAGCCCCACCCCGCTCACCCATGCGGAGGTACAGCTTGCCGCCGATGAAGCCGCACCGCGCTTCCGCTCGCTGGTGGCAGAGTCTATCGAGAACATCTCCGACGCGCTTTCCACAAGGAAGATGTCTTGATTCGGATCTAAAAAATTGCACAAAACTTGCACCTCTGTTTTGTTTTATTCGTACAGTTCATTTCTTGACATTATTCGCCGTCGGTGATATAATTATAGTAGTGAAATGATACTTAGCTTCGATAAGAGGTGCTGTAATGGACGCAAAGGCAATTGACATAAAGCACGAAAAGCTCATGCACCGCGCCGCCACGCTTGTGGGTGGCTTTGCGGGAATGTACACGGTGTTCATCATCGCTAATCTCGGCTCGTCGCAGACGGTGTGCCTGCTCGATCTGATGATAGCCCTGTTCGGGCGGGACGTGCGGGAATTCCTGCTTCGGGCGCTGGGGGTCGTGCTGTACGGCTGTTCGGTGTTCGCGGCTTCCTTCCTGACAAAGCGCGGAAAGGTCGATACCCGTGCGATAAGTGTAATACTCCTTGCGGCAGGCTTTTCGGTCATGGGGCTGACTCCGACCGATACCGAACCCGCCGTGAAGCTCTACGCTCCGTTCATCATGCTATCGTTCATGTGGGTGGTTTTCGGCTCTATGGGCGGCTATGCCAGCGCTCCGATCTTCTCGACGAACAACTACCGTCAGACTGTCGGCTCTCTCGCAGAGTATTTCGCCGATCATGACAAAAAGCACCTCGACAAAGCAAAGCACTTCGGAGGAACGCTCCTCGTGTTCCACATAGGAGCGGCAGCGGCGTATTTCCTTTGTGAGCGCTTCGATGAAAGAGCCGCGTTCTTCGGGCTCGTCCCGACGCTCCTGCTCACTGCCGCGGTGTACGTTCCCAAGGCGGTCGCAGTTCTCCGCAGAAAGCCCGCTCACGCAGTCAAATAAATCAATTATCCCGAAGGCATTTTACGCCTTCGGGATATTTCATATCTCAATGAAAAAGCCGCAGACCGTGATCTGCGGCTTTGTGTTTTATCAGAGCTGCTGGAGTACGAAGATGTCGTAGATTGCCTTGCAGGCAGTCTCGAAATCGCGCTCGCTTACACCGATGATGATGTTCAGCTCGCTGGAGCCCTGGTCTATCATCTTGACGTTTACATGAGCATGAGCCAGCGCCGAGAAGATACGTCCCGCAGTGCCGCGCTCGCTCTTCATTCCGCGTCCCACAACGGCTATGAGCGCAAGGTCTGTTTCGATGTCGATGACGTCGGGGTGGCAGTTGCGGTGTATGCCTGCGAGTATTTCCTGCTCCTTCTCGCCGAACTGCTCCTGATGAACGATTATGCTCATGGTGTCGATACCCGAAGGCATATGCTCGAAGGAGATGCCGTTCTTCTCGAACTGTTCGAGAACACGCCTGCCGAAGCCCAGCTCGCCGTTCATCATGTCCTTTTCGATGTTGACTACCGCGAAGCCCTTCTTACCGGCGATACCGGTAATGGTGTAAAGCGGCTTCTGACTGGTGGACTCAACGATGAAGGTACCCGCGTCCCCGGGCTTGTTGGTGTTCTTGATGTTTATCGGGATACCCGCCTTGCGGACTGGGAATATAGCGTCCTCGTGAAGCACCGTAGCGCCCATGTAAGCGAGCTCGCGCAGCTCCTTGTAGGTGATGGTGCGGATAGGCTGGGGGTCTTCAACTATGCGGGGGTCGCAGATGAGGAAGCCCGAAACGTCAGTCCAGTTCTCATAGAGGTCTGCGCCCGTGCCTGCCGCAACGATAGAGCCCGTGATATCCGAACCTCCGCGGGAGAAGGTCTTTATGGTATCGTTGGGCATACTACCGTAGAATCCCGGGATGACCGCTCTCTCAACGCCCACGAGCCTGTCGCCCACAGCCTTGATGGTGCGGTCGGCGTCGAAGCTGCCGTCGTCGCGGAAGAAGATCATCTCGGCGGGGTCGATGAAGGAATAGCCGAGGTAAGCCGCAAGCACAAGACCGTTCAGGTACTCGCCGCGGGAAGCCGCGTAATCACGTCCCGCACGTCCGATGAAGCAAGCCTTTACGGTGTCAAATTCCTTGTCGAGATCAAGGTCTATGTTCAGCTCGGTAATGATGCTGTTATAGCGCTCCTTTATAGCGTCGAATTCAGCGTCGAAATTCTTGCCCTTAGCCGCAAGCTCATAGCAGCCGTAGAGCATATCCGTCACCTTGGTGTCAGCGGAGAAGCGTTTGCCGGGGGCGCTCGGAACAACGTATCTTCTCGACTCGTCCGAATGGATAATGTCCGCGACCTTGCGGAACTGTTCCGCGCTCGCAAGCGAGCTGCCGCCGAATTTTACTACTTTTATCATGCGTATCATTCCCTTACTAAAAATATCGGTCTGCCCGTAAAATTACCTTTATCATTATATGACAATTTTCTCAATTAGTCAATGTGCAAAGCGTACAAGATATTGTAAATTTTTTATGTACTCGTAGTACGTACTGTTGTGCGCCGCCGACGGACAGGCTGTGTTTATTCCTGTCTGTTGCGTAGAAAAGGCGTATATTTTCCGACATTCGGGAGATACTGTTTCTGAAGAAACATCATAAAACGAAAGGAACGAACAGTATGAAAAAAAGCAGGATATTGGCAGAGGTCTGTGCGGCGGTGATGATACTATCGCTTACGGGCTGCGGAGGTAACGGCGATACGGACAGCGGCATGAACGGGGCAGTCACCGACAGCCGCGCCGAGGCGGCACAGGTCATGACCTCCTCGACCGAAAAGCAGGGCTACGGTCAGGGCGTCGAGGTGGACGACAAGAACCGTCCCGTGGGAGCGCTGGACTTCAACAGGAAGTACGGAGGCTTTGACGCTACCGCTATTGGCAAGGAGGGCGAAAAGATACGCCTGACCTTCGATCAGGGCTACGAGAACGGCTACACCGCGCAGATACTTGATACGCTCAAAGAGAAGAAAGTTCAGGCGATCTTCTTTGTGGTGCAGGATTACGCCGAGCGTAATCCCGAGCTGGTGCAGCGCATGATAGACGAGGGACACATCATCGGCAATCACTCGGTAACTCACCGCTCCATGCCGACCCTCACCGCCGCCGAATGTGCCGAAGAGATCAAGGGTCTGAATCGTTATATCGAGGAGAATTTCGGCGTTACTCCAACGCTGTTCCGCCCGCCTATGGGTGAGTTCTCGGAGCTGTCTCTCGCAGTGACGAAGCAGTGCGGCTGCGAGACTATGCTCTGGAGCTACGCCTATGCCGACTGGAACGTTGACGCCCAGCCAGACCCCGCCGAAGCCATGTCAAAGCTGGTCGGCGCGGCTCACGAGGGTGCCATTTACCTGCTCCACTCGGTATCGTCCACCAATGCGAAGATACTCCCCGATCTCATAGATCAGCTCCGCGCCAAGGGCTTCGAGCTGTATTGACAAAAAAGCAGGAAAAAGCTTTTCGGCTTTTTCCTGCTTTCGGCATTTGTGAATTACTTTTCGTCCGTGTCATGAACGGTGTTGTTCTTTGCGATAGCCCACTTCATGACTCTGATCTTGCTGCGGTCGCTACCTGTCTCGATAACTACCGTATCGTCCTTGATCGAGAATATGATACCGACGATACCGCCGTTTGTGATGACCTCATCGCCTATTTCGAGGGAGTTTCTCATCTGCTGTTCTTTCTTCTCCTGCTTCTTTTGAGGACGTAAAATGAGGAAATAGAAGAATGCAACAACGAGCACCAGCATGATGATAGAAGAATACGCCGAGAGGGACATTGCAGAGGACTGATCTGCGGAGAGTGCGGTGATTACGGAAATATCCATGATTATACTTTCCTTTCAAATAAATATTTAAATTATTATATCATATAACATGAGGATTTTCAATAGCTTTAACAAATTGTTTTCAAAATTGTTGTGTCCGCGGCAAAAATGTATATTTTGCGCGAAAGGGCAGATAATAAATGCAGTCTAATAAAGGCTAATCAAGCGAAAGGATCTGTTAAAATGAAGAAAATGCTTATTGCGGCAGCTGCGGTAACGGGACTTCTTGCGGTCTCGGCTCTGACGGGCTGCTCGGCGATGGACGGACAGAGCTCCACCGATTCAAACGGCATAGTCACGAACGATGATTACTCCTCCCGTGACATGACCACCACTACCGTGACGACGCCCCGACGCACCGACACCACTACTACCAAGTCCTCCCGTGCGACCACCACGACCCGTGCGAGCCGTACCGAGACCGTGACCACACGTATAGACGACTCCTCGCGCACCCTTGGGGAGCGTGCGGATTCGGCTGCCGAGAAGGTCAGTGAGAAGGTCGATGACATGACCGACGCCGCTGCGGACGGCATCAACGGCGGTCTTGACGCCGCCGAGAGCATCGTTGACGATGTGCTGAGATAAGCCTTCGGGCGTTCATAATAACCTCCGACCTCCGCATTACGGCGCGGAGGTCGTTTGTATTACATCTGTTTCAGCAGCTCCTCGATCTTGTCCTTTGTCGCAAGCCCGTCCGAGAATGCGGTAGCACCCCCTGCGGCAGTCCCGAGGGAGAGGGCATAGCCGTAGTCTATGGCGGC
>CACZJT010000019.1 GCA_902781565.1 uncultured Ruminococcus sp. | reverse complement strand
TTTGTACTGGCAACATTATCTCGCCCGCACCGGACATTAATTGTTCCTCGTGCGAGGATGTGGAGTAGGTCTCTACTAATTGCTGGGGTAGAGAAGCGCGTTTGGCTGGCATCCATGGATATATCCAATGCTTGGGCAGCAAGCAGCTTGAATGGCGTGGCGTGCCAAACGAAAGGCACAATCCGTCAGCGTGTTTACCCTTGTTATCTAGCGCAGTCCTTCTGGAACCATCCGTAACGGGGCTTCATTAGGCCTTCCGTATGGGGTGCCTTACGACCGTCTTCATCTTGGCCGGGTCGGCCTTGCGTGGGTCGGAGAGGTATATCTCGTGGTGCAGACGCGCTCCGCCGAGATCGTTCACATATCCCCTTTCGCTGATAAACTCGTCCATGAGCGCCACAGTCGCGGGCTCATCGTCATACGAGCCTGTGTGCATTATCTGCACGCAAAGCCCCTCGTCTATCGTAAGGAACTCCGCCGTCCCGCAGTCGAGCTTTTTCTTGACAGCGGCGGTCTGCTTCGCCCATTCAAGCTCTCCGGGGGTGACGAACTCGGGCAGTCTTATGACCGATATCCACTTAAAGGCGCTCTTGTCCGAGTAGTCCGCGCCCTGTACGCCCTCCTGCTCCCAGAAGCCTTCGAGGGGCGGGACTACGTACTCATAGAAGCCCGCTATCTTATGCTCGGTCTTATAGCTCATTTTCAGCGTGTAAGCCACCGCGTAAAGCACTCCGACCGCCCTCTTGTAATCGCCGTCCTCCTCGTTGGGGTCGCCCCTGCCGCGGACGGCTATGTAATTGACGGACGGAACTTCGACTATCGAAGGCTTGTTTTTCGGGAGATAAAACTCCTTGTATTCCTTTTTAAAATCAAATGCCATATCCGTTCACGCCTTTGGGTCGTACACCAGCAGCACATTTTCCGCGGACGTCAGGTACGTGACCCCGTCTATGGTGATCTGAAGCTGCTCGCTGTCTGAATAATCCATCCAGTTTTCCACAGTGCCCTCAACGGTCTTGTCGCCGACCTTGATGTAGGCGTAGTTGAAGGTGTAGACCGTGTCTATCATCTTGTTGTTGCCGCAGCCCGTCATTGTCAGAAGCATTGCTGCCGCGAATGCTGCGATAAACGCTTTTTTCATGACTTCTCCTTTTCCGGACTCTCCAAATATCTCTCCGACTGCTCCCGCGAACGGAATATCACTATGTCCTTTTCCGCATACTTTTCGAGCAGCGAGTATATCTTCGGAAGCTGACTTTCGGGGAACTCCCTTATGAAGCCCTCGAACTCCGCGTCAAGCTCCCGCTCCACCCACGGCATATCGGGGCGCTTTTTCCCGACCCTCGCCCTCGCTCCTTCAAGGCATATCTCAATGGGCAGGTCGAACAGAAACACGCTGTCACAGGCGGCGAGCCTTTGCTCCAGCGTCCTGCCGTAGTTGCCGTCTATTAGCCATTCGTCACGGGCAAGTATATCCGAGAGCCTTCGGTCAAACTCCTCCCGCGGGATCGTCGTCCTGTCGGGACGGTGGTAGATAAGATCGAGGTGATACAGCGTAAGCCCCGTTATCTCCGAGAGCCTGCGGGAAAAGGTGCTTTTCCCCGAGCCGGGGCAACCTATGACTATCACCCGCTTCATCAGAGCTTTTCGCGTACCTTCCGCACAAGCTCCTCTATCTCCCGCTGACGCACCTTCATGCTCACCATGTTGACGATGAGCCGCGCCGATATGGGGCAGATGTCCTCTATCACTTCAAGCCCGTTCTCTTTGAGGGTCGTGCCCGTTTCAACTATGTCCACTATGCCGTCCGAAAGCTCCAGCAGGGGCGCCAGCTCAACCGAGCCCTCGATCTTCACGATCTCAACGTCCATGCCCTTGCTCTCAAAAAAGCTCCGCGCTATGTTCGGGTACTTTGTCGCTATTGTCTTGACGTTGTACCCCCCGTAGAACTTCGAGCCTTTCTTGGTCGCCAGCGCGAACTTGCAGCGCCCGAAGCCTAAGTCAACCATCTCGAAGAACTTGCCCTGCATTTCCATAATGGTGTCCTTGCCGACCACGCCCATGTCGCAGACGCCGTGCTCCACGTAGGTGATAACGTCATTCGCCTTCGCCAGAACGACCTCGATGTTGCCGTCGGGTATCGGCAGAATGAGCTTTCTGCCCTTCTCGCGGACGGCTGTGCAGTCGTAGCCTATCTTCTCGAAAAGTCCGACCGTGTCCTTTTCGAGCCTGCCCTTTGTAAGGGCTATCCTTAACGGTTTATTCATTATATATCTTCCTTTTTATATGAGCTTCATCAGCTTGCAGTTCTCTATGCCCGCCTTCCAGAAATCGGCGCGGGGGGTGTTCCTTATTCGGCAGACTATGCTGGAATTCATCGCTCCGTGTCCGACGATAAGCACGTCCTTGCCCGCCCTCACGAGCGGGAGCGCCACCTCATCGAGGAACTCCCCCGTCCGCGCGAAAAGTTCGTCTAAGCTCTCGCCGTCCTTTACGGGGACGGTGTATTCCTCGGGGTGCCAAAAGAGCTGATTTATCGGGCAGTCGGGTATCGAAAAGCTCCCCGCTATGCCCTCGCACTCCCCGAAGGACATCTCCCTTAACCGCTCGTCAATGACGATGGGGACGTCCCTGCCGCGCATGAGTATCTCAGCGGTCTCCCTCGCACGTATCAGCGGCGAGGTATAGCAGATATCAAAGTGAGTATCCGCGCACTCGGCGGCGGCTCTCTCTGCCATTCGCCTGCCCTCGTCATTGAGGGGGATATCAGTCCTGCCTTGCAGCCTGTGTATCTCGTTCCAGTCGGTCTTGCCGTGGCGGATAATGTACAGCATATCCGAGCTCCTTATTATATCTCGATATGGCGGTTTTCCTCGCCTATCACGAATATTCGGTGTATGCCCTTAGCCGCGGCATACTCCTTTGTTTCGTCAATGGTCGAAAACAGGCTGTTCTCGACGGTCAGACCGTCTGCCGCCAGCTTCTGCGCGTGGGCTACAGCCTCGACTATGTGACCCTCCTCGCCGAAAACGATACAGTCGGGAGTTTTGGTCGCGGGAGCCTGCCCCAGCTTGCAGATGTAATTCGCCACCGCGTCGCAGTTGACCCCGAAGCCCACGGCGGGGCAGTCCCTGCCGAACTCGCCCAGAAGCCTGTCATACCTGCCGCCTTTGAGCACACTGTCGCCTACGCCCGTCAGATAACCCTTGAATACCACGCCCGTGTAGTAATCCGTATGGCGCACTATGCCGAGATCGACTATGATCTTGCCGTTGTGACCCAGCTTAGTGAGCTGGTCGTAAACGCCCCGCAGGTCGTCGAGTATCGCCTTGATGTTCTCGTCGGTGTAGAGTGCCAACGCCTTCTCGAATACCTCCTCGCCGCCGAAAAGTCCCGGGAGCATTTTGAGCGCCGCTGTGATCTCGTTATCGGCGATGCTGTCCAGCAGGTCGTTTAGCGCGGGATAATTCTTGGCGTTGATGAGAATGCGTATCTCCTCCTCGGTGCGGGCGTCGATGTTTAGCCGCCTTATCAGCTCCTTAAAATAGCCGATATGCCCTATCTCGAAGCGGAAGTCCATATTGAAGCAGGCAAGAGCCCCGACCGCCGCACAGAGCACTTCGAGGTCGGCGCGGGCGGTGTCCTCGCCGCCGATAAGCTCAATGCCCGTCTGCACCTGCTCGTCGGACTTTCCTTTCAGCAGAGCGTTGTTGGTGAACACGGTCTGGTCGTAGTAGAGCCTGAGCGGAAGCTCCGAGCCTTTGAGCCTTGTCGCCGCGAGCCGCGCTATCGGGATAGTGTTGTCGGGACGCAGGGTAACAAGTCGATTCTTCGAGTCGGTGAGCTTGTAAAGGCTCTCCTGCCTGAAAGTCCGCGAGGTGCCGAGGAACACGTCGTAGAACTCCATGTTTGGCGTGACCACCTCGCTGTAGCCTAAGTGTCGGAACATGGAGGTCAGCTTGTTCTCCACGGTGCGCCTTGCAAGGCACTCCTCGAACAGCAGGTCACGCGTTCCCTCGGGGGTTATAAGGTCATATCTTTTCATATTGCTTTCATTCCTTTTTCCATTTAGCGGTAAACACATATCAAGATCGTGCGGGTCGTTGTTTACCTCACTAAAGTGCTAACACATTATCATAGTATCAAGTGATACACTTATCATACCACAGCACAGCCCGATTGTCAAGCAAAACAGAGCCGTGCCGCAGATATTCGTTAAGTTTCTATATTAAATTGCACAAATCCGGGAGAAGTTTTTGTCGGTTATGACGAGATGTCATCTTCACATCAGCCCGAACAGATCGACCTGATTCGATTCGGGCAGGTCGCCGAAGGCTCCGTTCGCTTTCAGTGTGTCAATGACCGATCTTCCCACGCCCGACTGCTGCTGGAACTCCTCTATCGAGATGAAGTCTCCGCCCTGCGCCTTGTCGTAGAGCTGCTGCGCCGCGTTGCCGCCGACGCCGCTTATGGCGATGAACGGAAGCCTGAGCTTCCCGTCCTCTATCCTGTAGATGAACGCATGGGACTTATAGATGTCAACGGGCAGGAACTCCAGCCCCCGCAGCTGCATTTCGTAGATGATACGCAGCATATCGAGGGTGCCCTCGTCCTTGGCGGTGCGCTGTTCGCGGGACATTCCCATGATCTGCTGTATCTTCTCCTTGACCTTGTGGACGCCCTTCATCGCCGTTTCCGCGTCAAAGTCCTCTCCTCGGACGGTGAATATAGCCGCGTAGAACACCAGCGGCTCATGCACCTTGAACCAGCAGAGCTTTATCGCCGATGTGACATACGCCGCCGCGTGCGCCTTCGGGAACATATACTTGATCTTCAGACAGCTGTCAATGTACCACTCGGGGACGTCGTGCGCACGCATATCCTCCTTCATTTCCTCGGTCAGGAGCTTGGGAGCGTTGCCCTTTCGGGTGATCTCCATGATCTTGAAGGACAGCGACGGATCGAGCCCGTGGTAGATAAGATAGGTCATTATGCTGTCGCGCGTTCCGATAACTTCGGAAATGGTACAGGTGCCGTTCTTGATAAGCTCCTGCGCGTTGCCGAGCCAAACGTCCGTACCGTGAGAAAGTCCCGATATTTGCAGCAGGTCGCTGAAATTCTTAGGCTTCGCTTCGAGGAGCATTCCGCAGACGAAGGACGTTCCCATCTCGGGTATGCCCAAAGTCCCCGTTTCCCACATGAGGTCTTCCTTCGTTATGCCCAGCGCCTCGGGGGAGGTGAACAGGCTGTACACGGCGGGGTCGGACATGGGTATCTCGGTTATGACCCGCCCCGAGAAGGCTTCGAGGTACTTGTATATGGTAGGGACATCGTGTCCCAGCTCGTCGAGCTTCAATATGGTATCGTGCAAAGAGTGGAAGTCGAAGTGGGTGGTGATGATGTCGCCGTCGTCCTTTTCGGCGGGGTGCTGTACGGGGGTGAAGTCGTAGACCTCGTAATCCCCGGGGATAACGACCATTCCGCCCGGGTGCTGACCCGTGGTGCGCTTTACATCGCAGCAGCCCGCAGCAAGCCGCATGAGCTCCGCCTGCTGTATCGTCCGCCCACGCTCCTCGCAGTATTTCTTGACGTAGCCGATGGCGGTCTTTTCCTGAACGCCCGAGATAGTTCCCGCTTTGAAAACGTGGTCTTTACCGAAAAGCTCCTCGGTGTAGCGGTGGGACTGTCCCTGGAAATCTCCCGAGAAGTTAAGGTCTATATCGGGGGCTTTGTCGCCGTTGAAGCCGAGGAAGGTCTCAAAGGGTATGTCGTGACCGTCCCTCATCATATCCGTGCCGCAGTTGGGACAATCCTTCGGCGGCAGGTCGAAGCCCGAGCCCACCGAGCCGTCGGTGATGAACTCGCTGTAACGGCACTTGGGGCAGACGTAGTGGGGCATGAGAGGATTTACCTCCGATATACCCGACATGGAAGCCACAAAGGACGAGCCTACCGAACCACGGGAGCCTACCTGATAGCCGTGCTTAACGGAGTTGTATACCAGCTTCTGGGCTATCATGTACAGCACCGCAAATCCGTGCTTTATGATAGAAGCAAGTTCTCTGTCCAATCTTTTGTACACTATCTCGGGGATATGGTCTTTGTAGTATTCCGCGACGTGTACGTCCTCGCCCTCGGGAACGCTTATCTCGTCGGGGTCGCAGTCGCCGTAAACGGAACAGCACTTGCGCCAGCAGATGTCCTGCAATTCCCGCACCGCCCCCGGGATAAAGGGCGTGTACGTGCCGTCGGGGAAGGCTTTCATGCCGCCCTCGATCTTATCGGCGAACATATTCGTATTGGTGACGACCACCTCAAAAGCCTTATCTTCGCCCAAGTAAGACAGCTCGTCGAGCATCTGGTCGGTGGGCTTGAAATAGAGGGGCGCCTGCTTGTCCGCGTCGGTGAAGCCCTTTGAAGCCATGATTATCGCGCGGTATTTCAGGTCTTTCGGGTCGAGCACATGGACGTCGCCCGTGGCGCAGACAGGTATCCCCAGTTCCTCGCCCAGCTTCACCACGTATCGGTTTATGTCGTGGAGCTGCTCTACCGTGTTTATGTTCTCGTATGGCTCACGCTCCGATACCAGCATGAACTCGTTGTTGCCGTCGGGCTGTATCTCCAGATAATCGTAGAAGGAGGCTATCTGTCTGATGTCCTCGGGGGCGTCCCCGCGCAGATACGCCTGTATCAGCTCGCCCGCTTCGCAGGCAGAGCCTATGATAAGTCCCTCTCGGTTCTTGACCAGCTCCGATTTGGGTATGCGCGGACGGCGCTTGTAGTATTTGAGGTTGGAGTCTGAGATGAGCCTATAGAGGTTTTTGAGCCCCGTGTTGTTTCGCACGAGGATTATCTGATGATAGGTCTTTAGGCTCTGCACTTCGTCGAGGGAGGCGTGCAGGCTGTTGAGCATATCGCAGGTGACTATCATGTGGGGGTACTTCGCGATCTCTATCCTCGCCATTTCTACGAAGATACGCGCAAGCATCTCCGCGTCGTCACAGCCGCGGTGGTGGTGGAAATCTCCAAGCCCGAAATGCTCCGCGAGGGAGTTGAGCTTGTGATGCTCCAGCTCGGGCAGGAGCTTCTGCGACCAAAGCACGGTGTCGAGCTGCTCGAAGGGGAAGAAGGTCTTTGTGCGCTTCGCGGTCTCACGTATGAAGCCGCAGTCGAAATTCGCGTTGTGCGCCACAAGCAGGGGTCTTTCCCCGCAGAATCCCGAGAATGCTCTCAGCGCCTCGTCCTCCTTCGGAGCGCCCGCCACCATTTCATTAGTAATGCTCGTAAGCTCGGTTATGAACTCGGATATCTCGCGCTCGGGGTCAACAAAGGTATCGAATCTGTCAACTATATCCAAGCCTTTGAGCCTTACCGCGCCTATCTCAATGATACGGTCGTTCACGGGATTCGTACCCGTTGTTTCGAGGTCGAACACTATGATCTCATCGGTGAATTTGGGTCTGTGCCAGCCCTTGTATATCTTTATGTCGTTGTTGACTTCATAGGCTTCAATGCCGTAGATAGCCTTGAACTGTCCGCCGCCCTTGACTATGCCCTTGACGGCGTTCACCGCATCGGGGAAGCCCTGAACCACGCCGTGGTCGGTTATCGCCAAAGCCTTGTGACCCCACTCGTAGGCGCGTTTCACAAGAGTGCTCGGGGCGGCGAGAGCGTCCATAGCGGACATATTGGTGTGACAGTGAAGCTCGACGCGCTTATGCTCCGCCTTATCCACGCGCTGCTGCTGCTTCACGAGCATTATGCGGTCGGGGGTGAAGTAGAGCCTGTGGTCGTAGTCGTCCTCGGCGAGAGTACCGCTTGCGATGATGGTACTGCCCTTCTTCATCTCCCCCAGCATGGCTTCGAGCTCGTCCTTGCCGATACGGTCGCGGAATCTCTTCGCCGAACCAAGCATTTTCATAGTAACGGAGGAAGTAAAGTCCGTGAAGGACACCAGCGCTATGAGCATACCGTTCCTTGTCTCGCGGGTCTCGACCGCGAACACCTCGCCCCAGCAGACGTACTTCTCCTCGCTCGTTTCCGAGAAGTCCGCCATTCTCGTCACGCGCTCATCGGGCATGACGGGAGAGCCGAGCAGCACCTTCGCACCCTCGGCGATGATGGGAAGCCCCGTGAAGTCCGCGCTGAAGGTGCGGAAATTGACGGGCGCCGCGCTGTGCTGTGCCTGCGGCGCGGGCGCTCCTCCGTTCGGCATGGGCGGCGGAGGGGGCGGGATATGGGCGTCAAGCTCTTTGAGTATCCTGTCCTGCTCCTGCTCGTACTGCTCGTCGCTGATAGAAGTAACGCCCGTGAGTTCGAGCTTCACGCGGGTGACGAACATATCCCACACCAGTTCGGGGAAAGCGTGCTCTATCCCCGCGTTTTTCAGCACGTTCCCGCCGCCGTGTTTCAGCGATACCGTGAACGTCCCGTCGGAGTACACCGCTTCCGCATCGTCAAAAAAGCCGTTGACCACGGGGAATGAGGCTTTGAGGTACTCGGTAAGCTCCCCGAAATACTCCGCGCAGAGCATATCGGGAGTGTATCTCAGATGGAGCAGGCAGTCGTAAAGACCCATGCTCTGCCGCATATCCCTCTGAAATCCCGCAGTCACGGCGTAGGGTATGAGCCTTTCGCTTTTCAGGAAAAGGTCAAGGATATTAGTGCGCTCATTGTAATCTATCCTGAGCAAACGCGCGTCGGAAAGCTCCTCGGGAACGCTCGCATTCAAGCCCTCCATAAGGGCTTTGAGGGTAGCTTCCTGCTGATTGTTGTTCTGATTGCTGTCCATAAGTAATGATCTTCTCCCGTAAAACGTCAGATGTTACTATTTATCTTCGATCTTTCGTATGACCCTGCAAGGGTTCCCCGCCGCAAGGCAGCCCTCGGGGATATCCCTCGTGACGACACTCCCCGCGCCGATGACACAACCGCTTCCTATCGTCACTCCCGCGCAGATCACCACGTTGCTCGCGATCCAGCAATCATCCCCGATCTTTACGGGACTTCCGAACTCTATGTCGTAGGGCGAGCCGTCCCCGCGGTATCTCATGCGGCGCGGCGCTGGTTCGAGATAATGCAGAGCCGTCGCCACAGTGCAGTTGGGTCCGAAGAAAACGTTGTTCCCTATCTCCACGGGGCAGGTGTCAAGCACTGTGAAGTTGAAATTGGCGTAAAAATTCTCCCCCACATGAGTGAACACGCCGTAATCGAACTGTACGGGTCCCTGCAAATAAGTCCCCCTCCCGCGGTCGGGGAGAAGCTCGTCTAAGATATCCGCACGCTGCTTTTCGTCTGTCTCATAAGTCATATTGTACTGCTGCGAAAGGCGGTGAGCCTTCACCCGCAGAGCGGTAAGCTCCTCATCGGTGGGGTCGTAGGGCTCACCGCGGAGCATTTTTTCCTTTTCTGTCATAAGGTATTCCTCACTTACAGTTTATCTATCTCAGCAAGGAGCGCCCCAAGAGCTTCCTCCTCGCTCACGCGGCGGAGCTGTTTCCCATGAGCGAAAAGCACGGCGCTTCCCTTGCCGCCCGCGATACCGATATCTGCTTCGCCCGCTTCACCGATACCGTTCACCACGCAGCCCATGACAGCCACGGTGATGTCCTTTTCCACGCCTTTGAGCGCCTGCTCGACCTTGTTGGCAAGCCCTATCAGGTCTATCTGAGTGCGCCCGCAGGTGGGACATGATACTATCCTGACACCGCCCCGCTTCCCGCAGGCTTTGAGGATATCCTTTGCGGCGTATATCTCCTTGACGGGGGTATCGGTCAGCGAAACGCGGATAGTTTCGCCTATGCCGTCTATCAGAAGCGAGCCTATGCCCATAGCCGACTTTATCAGCCCCATGCGCTCCGTTCCCGCTTCGGTAACTCCGAGATGAAGCGGATAACTGCACTGCTCCGCAAGGAGCCTGTAGGCGTTTATCATGGTCGGCACGTTCGAGGACTTTATCGAGATAACTATGTCATCGAAATCGCAGTGCTCCAGTATCTTCACATGACCCATAGCGCTCTCTACCAGCGCTTCTGCGGTCGGAGAGCCGTACTTCGCAAGCAACTCCTTTTCGAGAGATCCGCCGTTCACGCCTATGCGTATCGGTATGCCCCTCTGCTTGCAGGCGGCGACCACCGCCCTGACCTTTTCCTCTCCGCCTATGTTGCCCGGGTTTATGCGTATCTTGTCAACGCCTACTTCCGCGCAGGCGAGGGCTATCCTGTAGTCGAAATGAATGTCCGCCACCACGGGTATGCTCACGTTCTCTTTGAGCGCCGTGATGAGCGGCACTGCGTCAAGGTCGGGGACGGCGGCGCGTATTATCTCGCACCCGGCGGCTTCAAGCTCCTTAGCCTGCGCCACGCTCTCCGCTGTCTTATGAGCCTCGATGTTCAGCATCGACTGAATATATATCCTTTTCCCGTCCAGCGTAAGGTCTGCGACCTTGACGGGCTTGACTTTTCTTTCCATTTTCTGACCTCATAATAACAATTTATCAAAAATCAAAATCACTATGCGTTCCGGTTCTGATAAGTGATAGTATCAAAGTGCTCTCGATTATTCTGTATACCAATAGCCAATCGGGAGTAATATGGCACTCCCGATGCCCACGCCAATTACCTGTAAGTGCATGATCTTTATTCTTTTCCGGCAATTGTTCACCGGACAATAGCTTTTCTACGAGCTCGTCAAGCAGCGCAAGATCACAACCGCGCTTTTTGGCTCTTTTAAGATCCTTTTTGAAAATATTGGTTTTATCTAACTGATAAATATGCTTAGGATCACTCATCTTCCGATTCCTCTTCATCAATTTCCGCAAGTATCTCGCTCAAACTGTTATAATGTTTTCTGTTTGGGTCATTGGCTATTATTTCACTCTCTACCAAAGCTAAAGTGTTATCATCAGCAAATAATTTCAAAAAATCCAATAATTGATTCTCATTTAAAGAATCCAAAACATTTATTGCATAATCTTTTGTACTCATTGTTTTCTCCTTTCTGTCATCACCCGAACAGCTTAGTAATATCGCTTACCGTCACAACCAGCATGAAGCACAGCAGTACCGCCATTCCGACAAGGTGTACCATGCCCTCGTACTTCGGGGCTATCGGCTTGCGGCGCACCAGCTCGATCAGCAGGAAAATGAGCCTTCCTCCGTCCAGTGCGGGCAGGGGGAGCAGGTTGAAAAGACCTATATTCGTCGAGAGCAGTATAGCAAGGAACAGCATATCGAGTGACAGCTCCTTCCAGTCTATGCCCGTTTCGGCATCGGTGCGGCTGTCTATGACCTCGTCTATCTGATCTACCACGCCAACGGGTCCCGAGATATCCTTCAGCGAATACTTCCCCCTCACCATATCGAACAGCGAGATGTAAATGAGCCGCCCGTTGGTGAGCATTTGCCTGAAGCTCTCCGAAACCACAGTCAAGGGAGTGCGCTTTACGGGGTAAACCGTGAAGTCGATGTAGATGGAAGTCCCCTCCTCGCCCCGCAGGGTGAAGGTCACGTTTTCAAGCTCCACTTCCTCGCCGCCGCGCCTTACGACCATATCGTAAACGCCGTCGGGGTCGTTGCGGAACTGGTAGATTATGTCCATCTGTGTAAATATCCTCATGCCGTTGACCGACACGATCTTGTCGTCCTTTTGCAGCGGTGTGCCTTTGCTGTTCGATACTGCGTCATCGTAGAATGAGGAAACGGTGGTGGAGGTGATGTCCCCCGAGACCGATGTGCTTACTACCTGCAAGACGAACGCCAAAAGCAGGTTCATCGCGACGCCCGCCGAGACTATGGCTATGCGCTGACCGACCCGCTTGTTGCAGAAGGCTGTCTCCGAGACCGCCCCGCTCCCGCTCTCCTCGCCCTCCATAGAGCAGTAGCCCCCGAAGGGAAAGGCTCTTACGGCGAAAAGCGTCTGCTTTCCCTGCTTCTTGAAAAGAGCGGGACCCATGCCTATCGAGAATTCGTTGACCTTGACGCCGTTTTTCCTCGCCACGATGAAATGACCGAACTCGTGTATAACGATGATCGTTTCAAATATCAGCAGAGCAAAAAGTATGCTCAGGACCTTTGTCATAGTGCTTTCCTTTCTTTCGTTACGCGCTTTATACTCCCCTCTGTTATCTGTCAGCTGTTTTTGTCAGCACATACTCACGCGCCGCGCGGTCTGCCGCGAGTACGGCTTCGAGGGTGTCGGCGGGACGGTTCTTTGTATTGCGCAGCACCGCAGTCACCAGCTCGCCTATTTCGAGGAACTTTATCTTCCCGTCAAGGAACGCCCTCACCGCGGCTTCGTTCGCGCCGTTCACCGCTGCGGGGAGTATCCCCCCCGCCCGCGCCGCTTCAATGCAGGCGGTCAGACAGTCGAAGGTGGCGTAATCGGGCTTGCCGAATGTGAGCGTGCCGATGTCCGTCAGCGAAAGCTCCCCCGTGGGGCATTCTATGCGCTCGGGGTACAGGAGCGCGTACTGTATCGGTATCTTCATATCGGGGACGCCCAGCTGGGCTATCACCGCGAAGTCCTTGTACTGCACCGCCGAATGTACTATGCTCTGGCGGTGGACGACTATCTCTATCTGTTCGGGTCTGAGGGCGAACAGGTGCATGGCTTCGATGAACTCCAGCCCCTTGTTCATGAGGGTTGAGGAATCTATCGTGATCTTGTTCCCCATACTCCAGTTCGGGTGGGCGAGAGCCTGAGCCACCGTGACATCGGCAAGCTCCTCACGCTTCTTCCCGAAGAAAGGTCCTCCCGAAGCGGTGAGTATGATCTTATCGAGCTGTCTGCGGTCGTTTCCCTGCAAGCACTGGAATATCGCGGAGTGCTCGCTGTCAACAGGGTAAATTTTTACCCCCTTTTCAGCCGCCCGTTCCATAACGAGGTCTCCCCCCGCAACGAGAGTTTCCTTGTTGGCAAGTGCTATATCGTTACCCGCTTCAATGGCTTCGAGGGTAGGCATGAGCCCCACCATTCCCACCACGGAATTGAGCAGCTTATCGACTTTCAGCCTTGCGGTCTGCTTCAAGCCCTCCGCGCCGCAGAGCACCTTTATCCCCGTGCCTTTGAGCAGGGCTTCGAGCTCCTCCGCCTTGTCCTCGCGGAAGATACAGGCGTAC
This sequence comes from uncultured Ruminococcus sp., assembly GCA_902781565.1. GTDB lineage: Bacteria > Bacillota > Clostridia > Oscillospirales > Ruminococcaceae > YE71. Next base: position 10,424 of record CACZJT010000019.1, on the reverse strand, counting down.
TCCGCGCCGAACTTCTTCGCCTGCTCCGCCAAGAGCTTGGTATTCGAGTGAGCCGCAAGCGCCCTCACTCCGATATTATGCTTCTCTGCGACCTCCAATGCCTGAGTGCCGATAGAGCCCGTAGAACCGAGTATAGTTATTGTCTGCATATCAATTCACCCAATATTGCAATAATTCTGTAACAAATCGTGCAAGGCTTCATGATCCCCACAAAGCCTTGCCGAACATTCGTGTTTATACAGAGATAAGACAGCCCGATGAGAACAGCCAGTACATGAACGGAGCGACCAGCAGAACGCTGTCGAACCTGTCCATAATGCCGCCGTGTCCCGGCATTATCTTTCCGTAATCCTTTATGCCCGTCTGCCGCTTTATCACGGAGGCGGACAGGTCGCCGAGAAGTCCAACGAGAGCGCACAGCATACCCGCTATGAATATCCCGACGTAGTGCATATTTACGCCCTTGTTGATGAGCTTTCCGTAAACGATCGCCATGATGAGAAGTATCACGCCGTTAGTTACCGTTCCGCCGATGACGCCCTCAATGGTCTTTTTCGGGCTTATGACGGGAGCCAGCTTGTGCTTGCCGAAGAACGTCCCCGCGAAGTATGCGCCCGAATCCGCGAGCCACGCTCCCGCTAAGGTCATCACCACCGCGAATACCCCGAACTTCGGGTGCTCCTCGATAATGCGTATCAGCGAGGTAAAGCTGTAGGTCACGCAAACAGTCAGCCCGATGAACGTGAACGGCACCGAGTAGTTATAGTCCTCGTGGTGTTTGAGGTACAGCCCCAGTATCACCGATGCGAACATCACGCCGAACAGCCGCCCGTTCAGAAAGCCCAGTATACCGTAGCGGTGTACCATTCCGATCAGGCATTCAAGTGCGGCGTATGTGAAGCAGGCACAGCATTCGAGCCTGTACTTCACCAGCCCCGTAGCCTTCGTCAGCTCATACAGCGCACCCACCGTCAGCGCGGCTATGGCGATATTCAGCACCCACGTATGCGCGAATATCAATATCAGTATTGCGAGTGCCAAAGCCACAAGTGATGAGATGACCCTTACCTTCATATATTTACCAATCCTTAAACAATTATAATGAACCGAACCGTCTGTGCCTGTCGCTGTAGGCAATGATCGCTTCCTCCAGGTCCTTCGGCTTGAAGTCGGGCCAGAGGATATTCGTGAAGTAATACTCCGCGTAAGCCGCCTGCCAGATCAGGAAGTTGGACAGCCGCTGCTCTCCGCTGGGACGGATTATCAGATCGACGTCGGGAGCGATGTCCCCGTCCATCTCGGCGGTGTAGAGATTGTCGTTCATGAGCTTCTCGTCTATCTCCGAGGGCTCCAGCTCTCCCGCCTTGACCTTCTCGGCAAGCATCCTCGCGGAGTGGACTATCTCGTCCCTTCCGCCGTAGTTTATCGCTATCAGCAGGGTCATAGCCTTAAAGTCCCGCGAATCCTCCTCGACGCTCTTCATCTTCTGCTGCAAAACAGGGCGCAGCATAGACCTGTCGCCGATGAAGCAGATACGTATATTCTCCTCGATGAAGTCACGCACCTCGTCCAGATACTTCTCGAACAAGTCCATGATAGCCTCTACCTCATCGGCAGGGCGTTTCCAGTTCTCGGTAGAGAATGCGTACACGGTGAAATACTTGACCCCGATGTTCTTTGCGTGCCTTGTGATCGTTCGGAAGGTCTGCGCCCCCTCGCGGTGTCCCAGCTTCCGCGGCAGACCGCGCTTCTTCGCCCATCTGCCGTTACCGTCCATTATCATGCCGATATGGACGGGTATCTTAGTCCCCTCGGGGAGGTTTACCTTAACATTCTTAGCTGCCATCGGCGCAAAACTCCTTAAACGGTGAGTATCTCTTTTTCCTTGACGGCTACCTGCTCGTCGATCTCCTTAACGCTTTTGTCGGTGATCTTCTGTATCTTCTCCTCAGCTACCTTCAGATCGTCTTCGGTGATGTCGCCGTTCTTCTTCATCTGCTTTACCTTGTCGATAGCGTCGCGGCGGATAGAGCGGACGTGTACCTTTGCTTCCTCGCCCATTTTCTTGACGTCCTTGACTATCTCCTTACGTCTGTCCTCGGTGAGCTGAGGGAAAACAAGGCGGAGCACCTGACCGTCGTTCTGAGGATTTATGCCCACGTCGGAAGCCTGTATAGCCTTCTCGATGCCCTTGAGTATCGACTTGTCGTAGGGAGTGATAACGAGTATCCTTGCTTCCGCGACGGAAATGCTCGCGAGCTGGTTTATGGGCGTAGGCGAGCCGTAGTAGTCCACCTTCACCTTATCGAGCACGGAGGCATTGGCTCTGCCCGCGCGGATAGTGGCGTAGTCATCGAGCAGGTGGTTGATGGATTTCTTCATTTTGGTCTTAGCGGTATCAATTACGGTATTCATAGTCCGACTTCCTTTCGTGAGAAAATAATATTATTTTACGATAGTACCTATATTGCTGCCCATGCAGGCGTCATATATATTATCGGGTCTTGCGATATCGAAAACGAGTATCGGGATATTGTTATCCTTGCAGAGGGCGGCGGCGGTGGCGTCCATTACCTTTAGGTTCTTGGCAAGCACATCGGTGAAGGTCAGTTCGTCATACTTTACCGCGTCATCGTACTTGTGAGGATCCTTGTCGTAAACTCCGTCTACCATAGTCGCCTTGAAGATGATATCCGCCTCGATCTCGGCGGCTCTCAGGGCGGCGGCGGTATCGGTGGAAAAGAACGGATTGCCCGTTCCGCAGCCGAAGATGACTACCCTGCCCTTTTCAAAGTGGCGCTCCGCCTTGTTGCGGATATACGGCTCTGCTACCTGAGGCATTGAAATGGCGGTCTGAACTCTCACCTGCAAGCCGCAGGACTCCATTCCGTCAGCCACGGCGAGGGCGTTCATAGCCGTCGCGAGCATTCCGATGTGGTCGGCGCGAGTCCTGTCCATAGCGCCGCTCGAGCGTCCCCGCCAGAAGTTTCCCCCTCCGACGACGATACCGACCTGCACGCCCGCGTCAACGCACTTCTTGACAGCCTGTGCCAGCACGCTTATGATCTCGTAATCAAGACCCGTTTTCTTCTCTCCTGCGAGAGCCTCACCGCTCAGTTTGAGTAGTATCCTTTTGTACTTCGGTCCCATAAAGCCCACACTCCTTAAATATCCTTGACAAAATTTTTCTCTACAGTCAATTATACTATATTCTGCCCCGATTGTAAAGGGCTTTTCATAATTTTTCTAAAAAAATTCAAGAAATCGGGAAAACAGCCCTGTTTCCCATGCTTCGACAAAAAAGACCCCGCTTTCGCAGGGTCGGTATCGTGTCATTTGTTAAGGAAGTCCTGCTCCGTTTCGGGGCGGGAGGGGCGCTGCATGAGTGCGCCTATGGAGGTCACGGGGTCAAGTCCCTCGAAAAGTATCGAATAGAGCTGTTCGGTGATAGGCATTTCAACGCCGCAGCGCTTTGCAAGCTCGCAGGCGTTTTTGGTACAGCCGTAGCCCTCGACCGTTCCCACCTGCCTTACCGCTTCCTCGGGCGAAACGCCCTTGCCGATAAGTATACCCGCGCGGCGGTTGCGGCTGTGCATGGAACAGCAGGTAACGATAAGATCGCCTATGCCGCTCAGCCCCGCAAAGGTCAGCGGGTCTGCGCCCATAGCCACGCCGAGGGCGGATATCTCGCGTATGCCGCGGGTCATGAGAGCTGCCTTGGTGTTGTCGCCAAGTCCCATTCCGTCGCAGACACCCGCCGCAAGTGCGATTATGTTTTTGAGCGAACCCCCCAGTTCACAGCCGAGGACGTCCTCGTTCGAGTACACCCGCAGAGAAGCGGTCATGAGCATCTGCTGTACCTTCCGCGATACCTCCCTGTCCGCCGAAGCCACGACCACGGTGGTGGGTATGCCCCTCGCCAGCTCCTCCGCGTGAGAGGGTCCCGTGAGTATCGCCACGGGATTGTTCGGGAGCGCTTCCATAGTCACCACGTCTATGGTCTTGAGCGTGCCGTTTTCAAGACCCTTCGCGGTGTTCACCGCTATTGTCTGCGGCTCGATGAATTCCGCCGCCTTCTCGCACACGCTCCTCGTCCCCGCCGTGGGAACGCAGAACACCGCAAGCTCCTGCCCCTTTACCTCGCTTATATCGGCGGTGAGCCGAACGCTTTCGGGCACCTTGCAGCCCGGGAGCTTGTCTTTGAGTTCACCCGTGCGGCGTATCTCGTCGAGCTTTTCCCTCGATCTCGCCCAGACCGTGACCTCATGCCCCGCGCCCGCACAGAGTATGGCTATCGAGAGCCCGAAGCCTCCCGCGCCGAGTATCATTATTTTCGCCATAGATCAACACCCCGTTTCCACGTCAGCCCTCGATATTCTTTTTCTTCTTCTGCCCGATCTTGTTCTCGGTGCCAGCTTTAAGGCGCTCGATGTTGGGCTTGTGCATATAGATTATCAAAGCCGCGATTATGGCGGTTATGACGAAATTCGCGATATGCCCCGGAAAAACGTTCGATCTTACCGTCTGATAGATCAGCGTGAACACCGCGTAGGTCACAGCCGCGCAGATAGAGCCCACCGATACATACTTGGTGGCGAACATCACGATAAGGAACACCGACACCGAAACCGCACAGGTTAGAGGGTCCATAGCTATGAGCGTGGTAGCCGCAAGGAGCACGCCCTTGCCGCCGTGGAAGCCGTAGAACACAGGGAACATATGCCCCACCATCGTGAACAGTCCCGCGATGTAGCCTATGAATATCTCATCGCCGCCGAAGAACGTTATCCCCACGAGGTCAGTCACCACGTACCGTGCCGCCAGCACAGCCGCCACGCCCTTTATCAGGTCGAAGATCAGCACTCCGACTCCCATGCCCTTTCCGTATATCCGGATAACGTTGGTCAGTCCTGCGTTTCCGCTCCCCTTCTCGCGGATATCCTCATGCTTTATTAGCCTTACAAGTATTATCGCCGAATTAAGGCTCCCCCAGAAATACGAGAGCAGAGCCGTGTTGATAAGACAAAGCGCATATACCATTTTGATTTGCTCCTAAATATAATATTGACGAGAGATCAGCTCTTTACGTCGTCGCGGTCGCGTTCCCGCACCAGCATGACGATAGGCGTGCCGTCCAGCCCGAAAGTTTCGCGTATCTGGTTCTCGATGTATCTTCTGTACGAAAAATGGAACAGTTCCGCACGGTTCACGAAGCACACGAACGTCGGCGGCTTGGTCGAAGCCTGCGTCATGTAGTAGATCTTCAGCCGCCTGCCCTTATCCGAAGGAGGCTGTACCCGCGCCGTCGCGTAGGCGAGCACGTCATTAAGACGTCCCGTAGGTATGCGGACGGCGTTCTGCTCGGCGGTGTATTTTATCATCTCCAGCAGCTTATCCATGCGGGTGCCGTTCTTAGCCGACACGAACACGAAAGGCACGTAGCTCATGAAGCTGAAATCCACTTCGAGCTTCTTCTTGAACTCGTTCATGGTGTTCGTGTCCTTCTCGATGGCGTCCCACTTGTTGACTGCCACCACGCAAGCCTTGCCCTTTTCGTGAGCGTAGCCCGCGACCTTGGAATCCTGCTCGGTGAAGCCCACCTCCGCGTCGATGACGATAACTGCCGCGTCCGCGCGGTCAACAGCCATATACGCCCGCAGAACGCTGTATCGCTCTATGCTTTCGAGCACCTTTGACTTGCGGCGAATGCCCGCCGTGTCGATGAACACGAACTTGCCCTGCTCGGTCTCAACGTAGGTATCCGTAGCGTCGCGTGTAGTTCCAGCGATATCCGAAACGATGACCCTTTCCTCGCCGCAGAGCCTGTTTATCATGGAGGACTTGCCCACGTTCGGCTTGCCGATGACAGCCACGCGGATAACGTCCTCGCCGTAGTCCTCCTCGGTGTTCTCGGGGAGGTCTTTGAGCACCTCGTCCAGAAGGTCGCCCGTGCCGTGTCCGTGTACCGAGGACACCGCTATGGGGTCGCCCAGACCCAAGTTATAGAACTCGTAGAACTCCGCAGGCGGCTCGCCCACGGTATCGCACTTGTTGACGCAAAGCACCACGGGCTTGCGCGACTTGCGGAGCATCGCCGCTACCTCCTCATCGGTAGCCGTAACACCCGACCTTATGTCGGTGACGAAAATTATCACGTCCGCGCGGTCAATGGCAAGCTCTGCCTGGCGGCGCATCTGCGAGAGTATCACGTCCTGCGACTCGGGCTCTATTCCGCCCGTATCAACGAGCATGAACTCGCGGTGGAGCCACTCGCATTTTGAATATATCCTGTCGCGGGTAACGCCGGGGGTGTCCTCGACTATAGAAAGCCGCTGTCCGATCAGCTTATTGAACAGCGTGGACTTCCCCACGTTAGGTCTCCCGACCACCGCGACCAATGGCATTGACATTTTGTATCACCCTCCCATAATTCATACACATTAAGCATAATATTTCTCATAGCCGTGAAAGGCTATCCACTCAGCAACTATCTGCTTGCTGTTCGCTCTGATAAAATCCTTTAACAGCCGAATATCCTTTGAGGAAATATTAGGGGTGTTATCAGCAAGCAGAACATCTCCCGAAGCTAATATCCAAAATTTGGTCGCATTTCCTCTCGGACTTCCCATCGCTGCATGAACGTGTATCGGTTCATTGTTTTCATTCGACCAAAATAGATATGATACCGAAAACATTAAAGATCGTAGGCATTGGCTATACCGCCTTTTCTCGCGCTTTCCAGCAGCAGAGGAGCGTTGCTGCGGCAAAAAGCCACAAAGCTCTCAACTTCGCTCTTTGAAAAGCCTATATTCTTCACTATGCTGTAGGAGGGCAGCAAGCACTCGAACGTTCTGAAACCGAGCTTTTCATCGGGAGTTTCAATGTGAACAAGGCTTTCGCCGTCATCGTTCAGCGGAGAATTGCAGACCTCCGTAAACTCGCCTATCGTACAATACGGATAAAACATGATACACCGACCTTTCGGAAAATGTTTCGCGGCGGTTCAGTTCCCGCTGTAATACTCCATCTGCAAGGTGTCCTTTTCGATCAGCACACTGCTCTGATTGAGCGCCTTCAATATCTCATCGGCTGCCTTGTGTACGGTCTCCTCATCGGCGTAGTCGAAGTAGCATACTATGGAATTCTCGTGGGTAACAGCGCCAGTGTCGTCAGTCCACGCGCCTATGGCGTCCTGAACGGTGTAGCCCTCGAAATATTTAAGGCATATTTCGTCCACCAGCTTCTTGGCTTCCTCGGTGGGTATCTCCTGCTTGTAGGTGTCCTTGTCGTTGGTGCCCACATACATCACGAAATGCGGCGCACCCTCCTGTTCCTCCGCGGAGCTGCTCTCGGAAACGCTCGCGCTCTCCGAGGACGTATCGTTATTGTTTCCCTGCCCTTTCACCATGAAAACTGTCACAGCACAGCAAGCTGCAAGGCTCAATATGAGCGATATGATACTAAGTCCCTTTGCCATAAATATCCATTCCTTTCATCAGTATTCTATCCCCAGCACCGCGTCAACGTACTCAAAGCCGTCGTTGGCGGTGGGGGTGATCTTTATGCCGAGAGCCTCTCTCACATCATCGAGGTGCATATCATCGAGGAAGATCGGCTCGTCGGCTTTAAGCATCTGCTTCGAGATCAGAAGCTCGTCCCCGAGGTCTTTGTCTTTCAGCTGGTCTATCAGGTCGCCTGCCGTTATCAGCCCCGTGACGGTTATTGTCTCCCCGAAGAAGTGGTTGACTATCGGTATGACCTGCACTTTGATGTCCGAAAAAGCGGACATTATATCCTCAGCAAGCCCTTTCTGCACGGGATATACCGCCGTCCCGCAGGCTATGGTCACGGTGCGCTCCCCGCCCTCATACTCGGCTGTTTCGAGCGCCGAATGTACCTCGTCGATAAGCGAGCGGCACAGCCCCACGCCGTTCTCGTACTGGGGGTAATCCTCATAGAAATCCCCCTCGGGCAGCGGTCTTTCCGCCGTCAGATAGAACTCGTCCGCCGCGAACGCCATGCGCGTGCCGTACTTTTCGAACGACTTTTCCTGTACCTCGCCTATGATGTCAATAGTCCGTGCTGCGCCCTCCTTGTTAAAGAGGGTCAGCGGGTACAGTCCCTTGCGGAACTTCGTCAGTCCCACGGGCACCACCGCCACCGACTGTATGTTCGGCATGAGGTCGTAAAGGTCGTTCAGCGTCCGCCGAAGCTCGTCGCCGTCGTTTATCCCGGGACAGCAGACGATCTGACAGTTGAGCATGAGCCCGCTCTCGGCGATCTGACGTATGTATTTCAGTTTTTCCCCCGCAAAGCGGTTGTGCATCATCTTCACGCGAAGCTCGGGGTTCGTGGTATGCACCGAAACGTTGATGTTGAGCCGCATATCTATAATGCGCTGCACGTCCTTGTCTGTCAGGTTCGTGAGCGTGACGTAGTTCCCTTGCAGGAATGAGAGCCGCGCGTCGTCGTCCTTGAAATACAGTGTTTCCCGCATTCCCGGGGGCATCTGGTCGATGAAGCAGAAAATGCAGTTGTTGGAACAGCTCCGCTTATTGTCCATTAAAAAGGACTCAAACTGCATACCGAGGTCGTCGTATTCCGACTTGCGTATCTTTATGGTGAGCTGTTCCCCGCCGCGCTCTATGAGCAGATCGGTGCGGCTCTCGGCAGCGTAGAACATATAATCCAGCACATCCTCGATCTCGTGACCGTTTATCGAGATAAGTATGTCCCCCGCGATCACTCCCGCCCGCTCGGCATGACCGTGCCTGTCAAGCCCCGTGACCTCAACTGCCATATGTCCACCGCCTTTAGTCTGTTATGAGAAAAAGCAGAGGAGGAATCGCCCCCTCTGCCCAAAGTTTACACAGTTATTCTTTATGCGAACGCCGCGGGGATCAGTCCTCCTTGGCGATCACCTGAACACCCTTGTAGTAGCCGCAGTTCTTGCATACTCTGTGGGGAGCGGTGAGCTCGCCGCAGTTAGAGCATCTGCTGAGCGCGGGCGCTTCGAGCTTCCAAACGTTGGAACGTCTCTTGTCGCGTCTTGCCTTAGAGGTCTTTCTCTTCGGTACTGCCATTTTCGGCACCTCCTTAACCGTGTCACGCCCTCAGACGTACACGCAAAATTCATTCACAGCCGCACTCGCCCTCATTGAGATCCTTTCCGCATACGGGACACAGCCCCTTGCAGTCCTCCTTGCAGAGCACCTTGGTGGGCATCTCGAGCATAAGGTCGGTCAGAGCGAGCTCGCCGATATCAAGCTTATTGTCGGGGCATACCACGTAATCCTCGAATTCGCTGTCGTCCTCGTCGCTCTCATTGGCGAGAGAAGTCACGAGCGTATGTGAGAAGCCGCGGACGTATTCCCTTTCAAATGCTTTAAGACACCTGTCACAGGTCTGATCGAGCCGCGCCGTTACCGTCATATCGAGCGCTACAACGCCCGCACGGTTCTTAACGCTGCCCTTCACGGCGACGGGAGCCGCAAAAGTAACGTAAGGCTGCATCTCTTCAAGCTCGCTTACAGGCAAACTGCCGTCGATGTCAAGGGACTGACCCGTGACCTCGAACACCTTTTTAAGCTCAAGAAGCAACATCCTCACCGCCCTTTCGCAAACAGTCCGCGACCGTGCCGAGGTCGTTCCGGCACGGTACGGACACTGTACACAATTATAAACCAAATACCGCGATTTGTCAAGTCCTTTTCCGAATCATTTAATATTATGTTCAGATTTTGGCAAACAAATCAGTGAATAAAAGCCTTGACCTTCTCGGGAAGCTCATCGGCGTCAGCCGAAACGGTGAATACCAGCTTAACGTCCTTGGCGAGGATAGCTACCTTCTCCATCATCTTGCCCAGTTCGTCGAAATCCCTGCCGCCTATGCGGAGGATACCGTCGATGTAGATCTCCTGAATGTCATAGTTGCCCGCGAGCAGACCCGCCACGAAGCCGTAGAAAGCGTCATAGCTGTTTATGCCGTACTCTTCCGCGTCAACGAGCCTTACCTTGGAGGGTATCTCATAGGTGAGCTTCATGCCTCTCTCTATGCAGACTACGTTTCCCGTAGCCTCCGCCGCCGACTTGACGATCATATCAACAAGCACCTTGGTCTTGCCGCTGCCCTTTTTTCCGGGAATCAAATTGATCATAATAAAACTCCATTCTGCCTTATATTTTAGGAGCGCGTTACCACGCCCCATAAGTCCTTTTTTTGGAAGCCCACTGCCGCATCGAACGATCAGCCGAGCTTGGCTTCGAGGTCTGCTTTTCTGTCCTCGTAGCCGGGCTTGCCGAGAAGTGCGAACATATTCTTCTTGTAGCTCTCAACGCCGGGCTGGTTGAACGGATTCACGCCCAGAACATAGCCGGAAACAGCGCAAGCCTTCTCGAAGAAGTAGATCAGGTAGCCGAGGTTG
>CACZJT010000018.1 GCA_902781565.1 uncultured Ruminococcus sp. | reverse complement strand
AGCATATGAATATGGTCGGGACACGCCTCTGCCTCGATTATTTCCACACCCTTCTGTTCACAAAGTTTTCTCAGTATCTTACCGATATCCGTCTTTATTGTATTAAGAAAACCCCCGGCTCTGCCGGGGTTTTTCTTAATACAATAAAGCTCTCACAGCCGAAACTGTGAGAGCCTTATCATTAACTATTCTATCGGCTCAGACATACACGTTTACACGGATGTCACGCCAATTATGGAATTCACGCTTCTCGGACTTAGCTTTGAAGTACATCTCTGCATCGCCCCGAAAAAGCGTAAGTTCGCCAATTGTAAAATAGTCGGGAATTACTTCTTCTCAGCAATAGCAGCCTGAGCAGCAGCCAGTCTTGCGATCGGCACGCGGAAAGGCGAGCAGGATACATAGTCAAGACCGATCTTGTGGCAGAACTCAACAGATGTCGGGTCGCCGCCGTGCTCACCGCAGATACCGCAGTGGAGCTTGCTGTTTACGGGCTTGCCCAGCTCTATAGCCATCTTCATCAGCTTGCCAACGCCCGCGGTGTCGAGCTTAGCGAACGGATCGTTCTCGTAGATCTTAGCGTCATAGTAAGCGCCCAGGAACTTGCCTGCGTCGTCACGGGAGAAGCCGAAGGTCATCTGGGTCAGGTCGTTGGTGCCGAAGCAGAAGAAGTCAGCCTCGGAAGCGATCTCGTCAGCGGTAAGAGCAGCTCTCGGGATCTCGATCATGGTACCTACTTCGTAGGTCAGGTCGGAGCTGGCAGCCTTGATGATCTCATCAGCGGTCGCTACAACGATCTTCTTTACGAACTTGAACTCCTTGACGTCGCCTACCAGCGGGATCATGATCTCGGGCTTAACGTTCCAGTCGGGGTGAGCCTTCTTAACGTTGATAGCAGCCTTGATAACAGCGCTTGTCTGCATCTTTGCGATCTCGGGATAGGTTACGGTCAGACGGCAGCCTCTGTGACCCATCATGGGGTTGAACTCGTGCAGGGAAGCGATGATAGCCTTGATGTCCTCAACGCTCTTGCCCTGTGCGTCAGCCAGTGCCTTGATATCGTCCTCCTCGGTGGGAACGAACTCATGCAGAGGCGGATCGAGGAAGCGGATAGTAACGGGATTGCCTTCGAGAGCCTCATAGAGAGCCTCAAAGTCGCCCTGCTGCATGGGCTCGATCTTAGCGAGTGCAGCTTCTCTCTCCTCAACTGTGTCAGCGCAGATCATCTCTCTGAACGCAGCTATTCTCGAAGCCTCGAAGAACATATGCTCAGTTCTGCAAAGACCGATACCCTCAGCGCCCAGCTCTCTTGCCTTCTTAGCGTCAGCAGGAGTGTCAGCGTTTGTTCTTACCTTGAGCTTTCTGTACTTGTCAGCCCAGCCCATGATCCTGCCGAATTCGCCCGCGATGGTAGCGTCAACGGTAGGAATGATGCCGTCATAGATGTTACCGGTGGAGCCGTCGATGGAGATATAATCGCCCTCGTGATACTCCTTGCCGCCGAGAGTGAACTTCTTGTTAGCTTCGTCCATGTTGATCTCGGAGCAGCCCGATACGCAGCAGGTACCCATACCACGGGCAACAACAGCAGCGTGAGAGGTCATACCGCCTCGAACGGTAAGTATACCCTGAGCCACCTTCATACCTGTGATATCCTCGGGAGAGGTCTCGAGACGAACAAGAACGACCTTTTCGCCCTTAGCAGCCCAAGCCTCGGCATCGTCAGCGGTAAATACTATCTTACCGCAGGCAGCTCCGGGGGAAGCGCCCAGACCCTTGCCGGCAGGTGTTGCAGCCTTCAGAGCCTTAGCATCGAACTGCGGGTGGAGCAGAGTGTCGAGGTTTCTGGGGTCGATCATGGCAACTGCCTCTTCCTCGGTCCTCATGCCCTCGTCAACGAGGTCGCAGGCGATCTTCAGAGCAGCCTGAGCGGTCCTCTTGCCGTTTCTGGTCTGGAGCATATAGAGCTTGCCGTGCTCAACGGTGAACTCCATATCCTGCATATCTCTGTAGTGGCTTTCAAGAGTAGCGCATACTTCTGTGAACTGCTTGAATGCCTCGGGGAACTTCTCTTCCATTTCGGAAATGTGCATAGGAGTACGAACGCCTGCAACAACGTCCTCGCCCTGTGCGTTGGTAAGGAACTCGCCGAACAGACCCTTTGCGCCCGTAGCGGGATCACGGGTGAATGCAACGCCGGTACCGCAGTCATCGCCCATGTTTCCGAACGCCATCGACTGTACGTTTACAGCGGTGCCCCAGCTGTAAGGAATGTCGTTGTCGCGTCTGTATACGTTAGCTCTCGGGTTGTCCCAGCTGCGGAATACAGCCTTGATAGCGCCCATGAGCTGCTCTTTGGGGTCGTCAGGGAAGTCTACGCCTATTTTGTCCTTGTACTCAGCCTTGAACTGGTTAGCGAGCTCCTTGAGGTCATCAGCGGTCAGCTCAACGTCCTGCTTAACGCCGCGCTCTGCCTTCATCTTGTCGATGAGCTCCTCGAAGTACTTTTTGCCGACTTCCATAACAACGTCGGAGTACATCTGGATAAATCTTCTGTAGCAGTCCCAAGCCCATCTGGGGTTATTGGACTTTTCAGCAATTACGTTTACAACGTCCTCGTTAAGACCGAGGTTAAGAATGGTATCCATCATACCGGGCATGGAAGCTCTTGCACCGGAACGAACCGATACGAGCAGCGGGTTTTCCTTATCGCCGAACTTCTTTCCGGTGATCTCTTCCATCTTTACGATGTACTCATTGATCTCCGCCTGGATCTCGGGGTTGATCTCTCTGCCGTCCTCATAGTACTGAGTGCAGGCTTCGGTCGAGATGGTAAAGCCCTGAGGAACAGGAAGTCCCATACCGGTCATCTCAGCGAGGTTAGCGCCCTTACCGCCGAGAAGCTCTCTCATGTTTGCGTTACCTTCTTTGAACAGATAACAATACTTCTTTGCCATTGGTAGATTACCTCCAATATAAATTTTTGACATTCTATGAGCGGAAGACCCGCTTGTCCGCGCCCGAAAACATACGAATGCAGCCCGCATACCTCGGGACACAGTGCCATAACTATATTATAACAGATTTTCGCTTAGATTTCCATAGTTTTCATCAAATTTTCGCAATGTCATACTACACAATTTTTTTACCGAATAATTATGCACTTTGCACATCTTGATTCAACAGCCGTTCCCGAACGCAAGATATTGTATTGCAAACGCCGCAAACAGCTCTTATTTCAGGAATCCGTTTATGATCTGTTCCTCCGCCTCGGCTTCGGTCAGTCCGAGGGTCATGAGCTTGGTGAGCTGTTCGCCCGCTATCTTGCCGATAGCCGCTTCGTGTACGAGGGCAGCCTCGACACTGTTGGCTTCAAGGGAGGGGACTGCGAGTATGCGTCCGTTGTCCATGATGATCGAATCGCACTCGGTATGTCCCGAGCAGGCAGCGTTGCCCAGCACGCAGAGGTCGAGCTTCTGATAGCTGTTGTCCCTCGCCACCGACCTCGACACCACATCGGCGCTCGAACCGTCGCCGTCGAGCGTTACCTTATATATGCTCTCTGCGGTCTGCTCACCGTGGGTCATGAGTCTTTCGCGGACGATCAGCTTTGAGTCGCCTTTTAGCACCGCGATGGTGGTACGGCGGGTGGAGTCCACGCCCTTGATCTGCACCATCTCCATCTCCATGCTGCTGCCGTCCTCCATATAGACCTCGGTCTGGGGGTCGAGTATGCGCTTGCCCGAGCCGTCCCCCGAGCCGTAGTGTTTCTCGACGTACTTGACCTTAGAGCCCTTGCCGATGAAAAAGCGGTGTATGCCGTCATGCTCGCTGTCCTGCGTTCCGCAGTTGTCTATGCCGCAGCCCGCGACAATGACCACATCGCAGCCCTCGCCCACATAGAAATCGTTGTATACCATTTCTTTGAGCCCGCTTTGGCTCATGACAACGGGGATATGGACGCTCTCGTTCACGGTGCCGTCCTTTATGCGTATATCAATGCCGCTCACGTCTGTCTTGGGTGTTATCTCTATATTTGCGGTGGAATTTCTCCCTGCCGCTTCGCCGTTCGCGCGGATATTATAGGCTCCCTCGGGGACCTCGTGAAGATCGGCGACCTCGCGGAGGAGCCTTAACTGTACTGCGTCTAATTTAGCCATGATACTTCTCCTTTCGCCGTCATTCCATCTTCGGGCAGATGTCCGTGGTGTACTTCGTGCCGACTATCTCGGGCAGAACGCGCTCCTTGTCGCCGCGGTCTATGACCTGACCGTCCGAAAGGACGATGATCTCATCGGCGATGTTTAAAATGCGCTCCTGGTGAGAAATGACTATCACGGTGCGCTTTCTGTCGGTGACGCGCATTTTCTCGAATATGCGGATAAGGTTGTTGAAGCTCCAGAGGTCTATGCCCGCTTCGGGCTCGTCGAATACCGCCAGCTTTACGTCGCGGGCGAGGACGGTGGCTATCTCGATACGCTTCAGCTCGCCCCCCGAGAGGGAAGCGTTGACCTCGCGCCCGATGTAGTCCTTAGCGCACAAGCCCACCTCCGAGAGATATTCGCAGGCTTCTGAAACGGACAGCTTCTTTCCTGCCGCGATACGGAGCAGGTCGAGGACGGTCAGTCCCTTGAACCTTACGGGCTGCTGAAAGGCGAAGCCTATGCCCGCGCGGGCGCGTTCGGTTATGGACATATCGGTGATGTCGGTGTCGTCGAGGTACAGCTTGCCCGCGGTAGGTTTTTCTATACCCGCTATCAGCTTGGCGAGGGTGGATTTTCCTCCGCCGTTTGGTCCCGTTATGACGATGAACTTGTCATCGGGTATCTCAAGGTTTATACCGCGGATTATCTCCGCGGCTCTGCCGTCGTTATCTGCGCTGAATGCTATATTTTCCAGTCTGAGCATTTTACGGAAAGCTCCTTTCGTGTCTGTATGATCTGCGGCGAAATGCCGTACAGTGATCGCTTTAGCGGACTGTGACCGCGCCGATGCTCCCTCGGCGCCTAAGCTCGTACTTTTTTGTCCTATAGGTACGGCTCCCGTATAGCGTGAGTATTCTCCGAAACCGACGAACGTCATGCCGCATTTTTCCATTACCCTTACAGAAGCGATATTCTCGGCAGCACACTCGGCAGTTATCAGCTCGGGGGTGTATTTTTCGCTGATGGATCGTATCATTCCCCGGGTCATCTCCGTGGTGTAGCCCTTGTTCCAATAGTCATAACGAATGTTGTATCCGAATGACCATTCGCCTGTATCGGGATGAAAATGCATAACGCCCGAACCTATCAGCTTGTTATCGGACTTGCGGACAGATCCCCACTGATACTCATTTTCCGCCTTTGCAAGAGATTCGAGCCGGAGCCTTGAATCATCGGGCGAACGATGCAGGCTGTAGGGCAGATAGGTATTCACCCGCTCATCGCCTGCCCATTCCAAAACAGCCTCGGCATCGTCCGCGGAAAGCGGACGGAGAATGATCCTTTCGGTCTCAAGTGTCGGAACTTCAAATATACTCATATCTATCCCGCTTTTTCATCACGTTCTATATTATACCATACGTTCCGAAAAAAATCAAGCACCTTTTGCAAATTATAACAAAATACACTAAATCGGTACATATTTATCCTCAAAAACGCGCCATAAAAACAAAAAAGCCCCGAAGGGCTTTCCTGAAGTTTAACCGAAGGTCACGTCCCATTTCGCGAGCTTCTGCTGCATAAGAGCAAGGTCGCGGAGATCGTGTGAGCCGTCGCAGTTAACATCGGCAGTTTCGTCGTATACGTAATCGACGTCCCAGTTTGCGAGCTTCTGCTGCATGAGCGCCATGTCGCGGAGATCGACCTCTCCCTCACCGTTGGTATCGCCGTACTTGCAAAGTTTGAGGTCAAGCTCTGTGCTTCCGCTGCCGATAGTCACCTGTTCGGTACGCGGAGCGAAGCCGGGCATGGAGATGACCGCACTGTATGTTCCCTCATCGGCGGCGTCAAGAGCGAAATTGCCGCTTCCGTCGGTCTGTACCTCTCTGACCGCGCCGCCCTCGTTATCGTAGAGCTTCATGGTCATGCGGGAGGTGTCGGCATATTCATCGGAAGGACGCATGGCGCTTACGCCGCATTTCAGCAGGGGCTGAACTGTCTTGGTCTCGCCGCAGCGGGCGCAGGTGTATTCGCATTCACCGCTCCCCGTGCTGCCTGTCAGGGCAAAAGCGTGTCCCAATGCGGGAGCCTCAAAGTAGTGGGTATACCCGCACCAGCATATCCCGCAGAACGCTCCCGGGGCGGTGCAGGTGGGCTGTGTCCCTGCGGAAACAAGGTAGTCATGTGATTCGGGGATATCGGGGTCGTGTATCTTTGCAAAGGAAATACCGCTGCTCCCTGCGTTTGCAGCCGTGGTGTAGCTGCTGTAGCTGCCGTATCTTGCGTTTGCGGCGGATCGGCTCTCTATCTTGCCGTCCTCGCCGTATACTATGCCGTCGCTTCCGTCTACGATGGAATCAAGGGCGGCGAAGGCGTTAAATCCTATATAGATGACACTCGGCGGTATGTATACCGATCTCAGATTTGTGGTATTGTAGAAGCACATATCATCTATCGCAAGCAGAGTGGAAGGGAAGCTGACGGAGTGTATCTCCGAACAGCCCGCGAAAGCCTGTCTGCCGAGCATTTTTGTGCCGTAGGGAATGACAAACTCCGAAGAGCCGTTCTCGTTCTGTGTACTGCTCATGGTGCGAAGACCCGTGCAGAGCGCAAAGGCTCTTTCGCCTATATACTGCATTCCCGCGGGAAGCACGATGTGTTCGAGCTTTGTTCTTCCCTCAAATGCGCTTTTGCCGATCGCGTCAACGCCGTCGGGAATAGTTATATAGCTGCTATCCGAGCAGCAGTATACAAGGTTCTTTTTGTAGGTAACGGACTCATGGTTTATCTTTGAGGAGCTGAAACCGTCCTCTTGAAGATGATAAAGCATTTTTCCGCTGAACTCGTAATTGTCATTGTTGGAGCAGTTTATCCTTTTCAAGTTCGTACAGCCCGTGAAAGCCCCCTCCTGAATGGTCAGCACATTTGAGGGGACGGTGATCTCCTCGATCTCGGTATTGTTCTGAAAGGTCGAAGCATAGACATATGTGACCTTAGTTCCCTCGATGTAGTTCGGTATGCGGACATGGGTGGAGCTTCCGCTGTAGGAAAGCAGCTGCACATAGCCCGCCATCTTCTGATAAGTGAAGCCCTCATAGGTATTCGTCTCAGCCGCTTCCGACTTTACGGATAAGTCTAACAGCGCCGCTCCCGGATCGCTTACGGGCACGACTGCCGCACAGACAGCCACCGCCGCCGCGCAAAGAAAGCTCATCAGCTTTTTTCCGTATGTATTATCCATAGATCAGACCTCCGTTTCATTTTATAACTTTTGTGACTAAACATCGAATTATCTTCGTAAACATTATAACATATTTATTAACTATTGTCAATATGCACGAAATAATTTAAAATATATAACAAAAAGCAGTTGTATCATAACATAACGGCTGCTGTGGATCATTATTTATACATATTCTCCTCGATGAGCGCTACCTTGTCGGGGTTGCTCGTGGAAGCCGCTCCGAGGGCGAAAAGCACATCGTCCGCGCCGACCTCGTTCACGAAGTCCACGGAGTTGATGTCGAAGAACCTGTTGTCGCAGAGGTATATCTTCGAGTAGGAGGAGGTCAGGAAGGGCACCAGCGCGTTGCCGTAGCTGTCCTTGAAGATGACGAGGGTCTTGTCATTGTCAGCGTCCGTGTCGATCTCGAGGATAGTTTCGTCCGTTCCGACGAACACCGTGTAGCTCGAAGCAAGATCGTTGTCCTCATAGAACAGGTCGCCCTCGTAGCCCTCGCCGAACCATGTATCGTGGAAGGTGCAGGTCAGACTGTCCAGATTTTCGGGCTTGTAGTATGTGAAGGTGTCGGGATATTCTTCGAGCTGCCATATGTCGTTGACGCTGTAGAACGCCCCGAGATATCCCTCGCGCTCGACCGCTTCATAGGTATCGTAGTCCGCGAAAGGCACGCCTGCCTGCTCCGCAAATATCCTCGCAGCATAGAAAGCCGCCAGCGGCTGCCAGTGGTAATCCGAGCGGGAGTAGATGTATTCTGCCTTGTGTTCTTTTAGGAACTGATCTATATAGACGCCCTGCGCCTTGCCGAGCATATTATAGACCTCCTGCGTACACTTCCCCTGATCGGGGTATTCGGAGCGCAGTTTCTTCGGGGTGTAGAACTCCTGCGAAGTGGGTATCATCATCAGATAGACGTTTGTGCCCTCGTTCACGCTGTCCGCGAAGCTGTCAACGCAGTCCGCGAGGTAGCTGCCCGTTTCGCTGCTGAAATAGAACTGCTCCATAGCCCTCACCTGCGGAGTGCCCGCGTAGGCGACTATGCAACCGTTCGAGAACTCATAGGAGCTGTTCGAGGGCTTTGCGGAGGTGGTCACAAGAGTCGTTGTCGTGGTGGTTGTCGTGGTCGTAGTCGTAGTAGTCGTAGTGGTAGTGGTGGCAGTCTCCGTTTCGGGAGCGGAGGTAACGGGAACGGGCTGTTCTTCGGGGCTGCCCGCGGTCACGGCGGTCTGCTTGTCGATAGTCCCGATCTCATTCCCGCACCCCGCAAGGAGCGCCGCTGCCGTAATCAGTACGGCTGTATATCTTAGCTTCATTCGGAAGCCTCCTCGTTAGTAAAGTAATTCTATTCTATCACAAACTCTCCGAAATGTCAATAAGCGATGAGAACGACCGCACGGAGATCAATTTTGAACCATTTATCGGAAATGTTGCGGGGGCGCAATCACATAACTACGTTTATGCCCGTGTGCGCCCGTAAATTTCGCCGCCTACCCCACAAAACGGGCTTATACATAGGTGCGGCCCTACAAAATTAACAAATATCATCATACGATTTTTGAAAATTGATTTTCGTACAGAAAAAAAACACTGTTGACAAATCCGCTCTTATAAAGTATAATTGAATCGTAAGTCAATTTGGGTACGGAGGGATAAACATGAAGATAGCCGTTCTCGGCGACATACACAGCAACCATATCGCCCTTGAAGCCTGCATGGAGCGCATAGCGCGTGAGCACGCCGACGGGATAGCATTCCTCGGGGACTACGTTTCCGACTGCCCCTATCCGCAGAAGACCATGCGTATTCTGCGGAATATCCCCGACAGCTATATGACATGGTTCATTCGAGGCAACCGCGAGGACTATATGCTGAAACATATGCACAGCCTTACCGACGGCTGGCACTACTGCTCGCAGAGCGGCTCTCTGCTATACACCTTCGAGAACCTCACGGGCAGCGACCTGCGCTTCTTTGAAGGTATGCCTATAGGCATGGAAGTCAAGATAGAGCGCTGCGTGCCGTTCTCGATATGCCACGGCTCCATGCAGAGCAACAGCAGGCTTTTTTACGGCGACACTCCCGACACCCGCGAGGTCATCGAGGAGATGAACACCCGTCTGCTGGTCTGCGGGCATTGTCATCGGGTCTATGAGCTGACCGTCGGGGACAAGACGATAGTCAACGCGGGCTCGGTGGGAAATCCCCAGCATGATGGGCTTGACGCCACTATGATAATGCTCACCGCCGAGGAGGGCGATGACTGGTCTTACGAAGTAGTCCATGTGCCCTTCGATACCGAAGCGGTGGTCGCGGAGTTTAAGATCAGTGGTCTGCTCGATAAGGCTAACGTGTGGTCGAGGGCGTATATCGCGGCGCTGCGCACCGGCAGGAACTACAATATAGAGGTAGTCCGTTACGTTGCCAAGGAGAGCCGCCGCAGGAAGCTGGATTTCGACAACGAGGCTCTCTGGCAGGAGGCTGCCGAAAAGCTGGGGATCTGAAAGGGGTGCGACTATGGCTTCAAGCAGGGGATATCTCGATTTCATACTGGAACAGCTTTCGGGGCTCGAGGATATATCCTACAGGGCGATGATGGGGGAGTACATCATTTATTATAAGGGAAAGATAGTCGGCGGGATATACGATGACCGCTTTCTCGTGAAGTCCGTCCCCGCGGCGAAGCGGCTCATGCCCGAAGCCCTGTACGAAACGCCCTACGAGGGAGCAAAGAAAATGCTCCTTGCGGATAACGTGGACGATAAGGACTTTTTGTGCGGACTGCTCGAAGCTATGCTCGATGAACTGCCCGTTCCTAAGCAAAAAATAAGAAAATGAAGTGAAGTTGGAGGGATCGAAAATGAAGAAAAGAATGCTTGCGGCGACGCTTGCCGCGTTGATGCTGGCACTAACGAGCTGTGCGGGAGCCGCCGAAAGCGGCTCGCAGACGAATGACAGCACAAGTGCGGCGGCGGAGAGCGTTTCCGAGACTGCCGCAGCGGAAACAGAAGCCCCCGCCGAAACTACATCCGCCGAGGAGCCCGAGCCTATCAAGAGCGAGGTCTTTCTCCCGCAGAAAGAGAAGCAGGTCATAAACGAAACTCCCGTCAGCTACGAGAGCTTCGGCATAGACAAGGCTGACAAGACCGCCTTCAAGGAAAAGATCGAAAAGGAAACGAAGATACCCGTCATCGCCGTGACCACGAACAACGAGGACATAACCTCCCGTGAGGAATACACCTCCTGCGTGGTGGACGTGTTCAACTGTCCCGATGAGCAGATAATTGACGAAGCGTCTGCGGGGATAAAGGTGCGGGGAAATTCAAGCGCGTTCTACGGCGATGTGGGGCAGATACTCAAAAACCAAGTGCCTTACCGCATAAAGTTCGACAACAGGACGAGTATGCTCGGACTGAGCGGCGGTTCGGAATGTAAGAGCTGGGTGCTGCTCAAAGCCGACTGGGACCTGGTGCGCAACGATTTCGCTTTCAGGCTGGGACGTGCGCTCATAGGCGACGACGCATTCTGCTCCGACAGCACTCTTGTCCATGTGTACGTCAACGAGGAATTCAAGGGCGTGTATCTGCTCTGCGAACAGTGTCAGGTTGACAGGAACAGAGTTGACATCTCCAAGCCCGAGGAGGGGAGCACCGACACGAACATCGGCTACTATCTCGAGCTTGACAATTACGCGACCTCCGAGGACGACAATATCTACATAGAAACTTACTACGGCGGCTACGAGGTCACGGACATCGAAGGCGAAACGCGGGAGTTCGTACCCGCGGAGTATTCCGTCAAGAACGATGTCTATACGCAGGGTCAGGTGGACTTCATCGAAAAGTACCTCAACAATCTGTTCAAGATAGTGTATCTCGCCTGTGAAAAAGGCGAGTATAAGACCTTCGACGAGAACTACAGCCTTGTGGATGCTCCCTACACCACGGCGCAGGAGACTATTGAAGCGGTAATGGATATCCCCTCGGTGGTGGATATGTACCTGCTGTACGAAGCGGTACACGACTATGACTGCGGCGAGGGCAGCTTCTTCATGTGCGTTGACTTCTCGGAGGACAGCAAATGTCCCAAGATGAAGTTCACATCTCCCTGGGACTTCAACTGGGCTTACAACGACAGTACGGAGCGCTACTGGGCGGGAGCCTTCTGTGAAAAGAGCTTCGCCGCAAGCAAGGGCGACCGCTCTAATCCCTGGTTCATTCTGCTGATAAAGCAGGACTGGTTCAAGCAGCTCGCGACCGAAAAATGGTCGGCTCTGAAAGAGGACGGAACGTTAAAAGCCATTGTGGAGGACGAGAAAGCCTTCCTGGAGGAGTACAGGGACGATCTCAACAAAGCCGACGAGAACAGCGTGGACAACGCCTATAAACTGCTCGACGGCTGGATAGCGAACCGCCTTTACTGGATGGGTCTGACCTTTAAGCCCGAGAAGTGATAATGACCGAAACGGCATATAAGACAGCTCGCGTCAAGGCGCGGGCTGCTTTTTCCATGCAGGCGGAATATGTATATTTTTTTTGTCCGCCCTTGACAAATCTCCCGATCGGTGATATAATAGGATATATGAATATACGAAAGGCTATAAGGGAAATTATTCGGACAGTTGACCGCTGACAGAGAGTGGGGTCGGTGCAGGAAGCTCGTGTGAGAGCTTTGCTTGCGCGGCTGAAAGCCCCTGCGTTAAGCTCCCGAGGGCTTCTCCCTTGCACGTACTTATAGTACGTGCGGCTCTGCCGAAAACGGCAGCGTTCCCCGCGTTAAGGGCTAACGAGTGACCGCGTGAGTGTTTGAGCGTTCGTGAATGCGGTAATTTGGGTGGTAACACGGAGCTTCCGACTTCGTCCCATGTGTATTATTTGACTTATGTAATACATTCGGGGACGAAGTTTTTTCTTTGATAAGGTGATGATATGGAGAACAAGAAATATAAATGCCCCTGCTGCTGGTGTCTGACGCTCGATGAGCCGAAAGCATGGGAGATATGCCCCGTGTGCTTCTGGGAGGACGGCGGCGATGGTCCCAATCACATGACCCTCGCACAGGCGCGGAAAAATTTCCTGCGCTTCGGGGCTTGCGATGAAAGCATGATACCCAACATCAGAAATCCTTATGAGTACGAAAAAACGGACGAATATTTTAAGCTGATAAAATCATTGGAGGAATGTAAAATGGAATGGACAAGTCTTAACGACCTCAGAGAATCATATCTGAAATTTTTCGAGAGCAAGAACTGCCTGCGTCACAAGAGCTATTCGCTGGTGCCGCAGAACGACAATTCGCTTCTGCTGATAGTTGCGGGCATGGCACCCCTGAAGCCCTACTTCACGGGTCAGGAAGTGCCGCCCCGCACCCGCATGACTACCTGTCAGAAGTGCATACGCACGGGCGACATCGAGAACGTGGGCAAGACCGCCCGTCACGGAACATACTTTGAAATGCTCGGAAACTTCTCCTTCGGCGACTACTTCAAGAAGGAAGCTATCGCATGGGCGTGGGAGTATGTTACGGAAGTTTTGAAGCTCCCCAAGGACAGGCTGTGGATATCCGTATACGAGGACGACGACGAAGCCGCGGAGATATGGAACACCGAAGCGGGCGTTCCGAAAGACCGCATCGTCCGCATGGGCAAGGAGGACAACTTCTGGGAAGCGGGCACCGACGGTCCCTGCGGTCCCTGCTCGGAGATCTACTTTGACCGCGGCGAGCAGTACGGCTGCGGAAAGCCCACCTGCGGCGTGGGCTGCGACTGCGACCGCTACATGGAGTTCTGGAACCTCGTGTTCACCCAGTTCGAGCGCCACGAGGACGGCACCTACACCCCCCTCGCGCAGAAGAACATCGACACGGGCATGGGTCTTGAAAGACTTGCGGCACTCATGCAGGGCGTTGACTCCATTTTCGATGTTGACACCGTGAAGGCTATCCGCGACCATATCTGCTCCATAGCGGGCTGCGAGTACGGCAAGGAGTACAAGAAGGACGTTTCGGTGCGCGTCATCACCGATCACATCAGAGCCGTGACCTTCCTCGCTTCCGACGGCGTTCTGCCCTCCAACGAGGGCGCGGGCTACGTAATGCGCCGACTGGTGCGCCGCGCCGTCCGTCACGGAAAGCTGCTGGGCATAAACGGTCTGTTCCTCAAGGACATCGTAAAGACCGTCGTTGACTGCAACAAGTGTGAGTACAACGAGCTTGAAGAGAAGTACGATTACATCGTCAAGGTGCTTACAAATGAGGAAATGAACTTCAACCGCACCATAGACCGCGGAATGAAGCTGCTCGATGAGCTCATCGCCGATATGCAGGCGAACGGAAAGACCGTTCTCGGCGGCGAGGACTGCTTCAAGCTCTCGGATACCTACGGCTTCCCACTCGACCTTACCCGTGAGATACTGGAGGAAAAGGGCTTCTCCGCCGACGAGGAGGGCTACGAGAAGTGTATGGAGGTACAGCGCACCACCGCACGTACCGCACGCGGCGGCTCGAAGTACATGGGCGCAGATGAAACGGTGTTCCACCTCATCGACAAGGAGTTCCACACCGAGTTCGTGGGCTATGAGACCCTCGAATGCGATTCGACCGCGGATTTCCTCGCTACAGACGATGAGCTTATCATGAGAGCCGACGAGGGACAGACCGTTTACCTTGTGTCAAGCAAAACTCCTTTCTATGCCGAGAGCGGCGGACAGGTCGGTGACACAGGCTTTATCTTCACCGAAACGGGTGAAGCAAAAGTGCTTGACACCCAAAAGGCTGTCGCAGGCAAGGTATCCCACAAGATCGCTGTGACGAAGGGCTATATAGAGGCGGGTCAAGCTGCGCACTTTACAGTCAACGAGAGCCGCAGGAAGGCTATCGCACGCAATCACACTGCGGCGCACCTCTTGCAGGCGGCGCTCCGCAAGGTGCTGGGCGACCACGTTCATCAGAAGGGACAGCTCGTTGATGCGGACAGAGTTCGCTTCGACTTCTCCCACTTTGAAGCCATCACTCCCGAGGAACTTTCCGAGGTGGAGGGACTTGTAAACGCGGCTATCATGGACTGCTTTGAGGTCGTAACAAAAGAAATGCCTATTGAAGAAGCTCAGAAGCTGGGCGCTATGGCACTGTTTGGCGAGAAGTACGGCGAGACCGTCCGCGTAGTGAACGTGGGCGACGGGTTCTCCCTCGAATTCTGCGGCGGTACACATCTGACAAACACCTCGCAGGCGGGTCTATTTAAGATCGTTTCCGAAAGCTCCGTTGCAAGCGGCGTTCGCCGTATCGAAGCCGTAACGGGCGAGAACGTGTTGAAGCTCATAAACGAGATGAACAGCCGCATAGTTTCGGCGCAGAAGGCGCTCAAAGTCAACGACCCCGCTCTCATCACCGACAGGATAAACGCGGTCATCGAGGAAGGCAAGGAGTACGCACGCCGGGCTGACTCACTTAAACAGCAGATCGCGGCGGGTATGTTCGGAAATATCCTCGCTAAGGGTCACGATCTTGACGGCGTGAAGCTCGTTGCCGAGAAGCTCACGGACGTGGGTGCGGATATGTACGAGAAGTTCATTGAGGCTGTCAAGAACGCCGATGAGGCTATAGTATTCATCGTTTCGGGCACTGCCGACGAGAAACCCAAGTTCCTCTGCACCTGCTCGAAGGCTGCTATTGCCAAGGGCGCACATTCGGGCAAGATCGTTAAGGAGATCGCTGCGCTCGCCGACGGAAAGGGCGGCGGAAAGCCCGAGAGCGCTATGGCAGGCATAGGCGACAAGACAAAGATAGACGCCGCTCTTGCTGCTGCCGATGAGATCGTTGGTAAGTTCATAAAGTGATATATAAACGGAGGTAATAAAGATGAATGACTGCTTATTCTGCAAGATAATCGCGGGGGAGATACCCTCGACCAAGATATATGAGGACGATAAGATATTCATATTCGCGGACATCGCTCCCACCGCTCCCGTTCACTGGCTCGCTATCCCCAAGACCCATATCGCGAGCCTTAAAGAGGTAACTGCCGATAACAGCGAGGTGATAGCTCACATCTACGAGGTCGCGGCGAAGCTGGCGGCTGAGCATGATGAGTTCAAGGACGGCTTCCGCGTTGTCACGAACTGTGGAGAGAGCGCAGGACAGAGCGTGTTCCACCTGCACTTCCATATCCTTGCCGGACGTGCTTTCGCATGGCCGGCGGGCTGAATGCAAATGATCTAACATCACAGGAGATGAAATAAGAATGAGTAAGGATACCGGAAAAAGATCGGCCGACAGTACCGAAAAGAAGGTCCCCGGTGAGGTCTACCCCGAGCAGATCGCTGCGGAAGCTGCAAGACGTGCGGCTGCCGAGCGTAAGCGCAGTATCACGGTGGGTATCTCTCTTATATGTACGGCTGCGGTCGTTATCCTCGGTGCGGTCTTTCTTATGAAGAACAACAGCGAAGAGCAGGTCGGCACCGACAGCTCCTCTTCCGCGGTGTCGCGGGCGGAGACCGTGTCTACGGAGGAAAGCTCCGCTCCTGACAGCTTCTCTGCCGCCGAAAGTGAAGCTCCCCCGACCTCGGAAGCCGACAGCTCTTCGGAGGAGGACGGCTATGTTCCCGACCGTGATAACATTTACAGCTCGGACTTCTACACCTACGGCGACGGATTCAAGGAAGTTACCGAATATGACTTTGAGTCGCTTCTCGGGAATTATCCCGAAGCCTGTACGGCTATCGCCATATCCCGCGGAACGGGCGAACGCATAAATATCCGCTCTATTGAGGTGGGCGACACCATAAATATGTACGCCACAACCAATATAGAGGGTGCTCTTGCTCAGGCTGTAAGGGACGGCGGCGTCAGTCTCCCAAAGTACGAAAAGGGCTTCCTCGACAAGGAATATTGGGATTCAGTGGAGTTCAACGCATTATATGACCCCCTGAATACCGAACCTCTGACTGCCGATTTTACGGGCAGGATGATGCTCGATAAGGAAAAGGGCATAGAGCTGAAGCTTGTAAAGGAATTTGCTCCGAAAGGTACTGCCTCATATATGCTCGACCATGTGGGCTCGCTGACATACGACATGACCAGACAGTTCAAAAAGCTGGGCGAACACGGCTCTATTTTCGCCAAGTACGCCCCCGAAGTGTATTCCAACGCCAAGGGAATATCCTTCATCGTATCTCCTGTTACTCTCAGCTATATGGATTCCTCAACAGATGTTACCGATATAAAAAACGCTGGATTCATCGCCTGCTGCTTCACGAGCGACGGCTGTGTAGTCATCAGCGCCGAGAACAAGAACATTTTCGAGATGGATGAGTTTCCCGAGAGCGTTGACATGATAACAAGAAAGAGATTCAACAAGATACTTGACACCATAAAAGCCGATATGCTCGGCTGATATACGGGACGGTGAGAGACAATGCCGTATTTATCCCCGAATGAATGCGGGAAAAAGATAAGAGCGGGGGAGTATGACAGGCTCTACTGCTTTTTCGGCAGGGATACGGGGGCTCTGGCACCCTTTGCCAAAAAATTGGCGGGAAAGCTCTGCCCTGCGGAAGCGCAGACTATGAACCTCCACGCCTTTGACGCCCGGGAACTCGATATGGAAGCCTTTTCCGACGCCGTTTCGGTGCTCCCGATGTTCGCCGAGCGGGTGGTGGTGACACTTTCGGGGCTCAATATGGAACAGCTCGCTAAGTCGAACGCCGATATCCTGCGTAAGCTGATAGCCGACCTCCCCGATACTACGGTGCTCATCATCGACGCGGGCGGTGAAATGCAGTACAAGAACCGCAGGAACCTTTCGGATAAGAACAAGCGCTTTTTCGACAACTGCGCCAAGTACGGCTCGGTGGTGGAGTTCGCTTTCAGGACTGTGGGAGATACGGCGCGTTCCATCGCGGCTTCTGCCGAAAAGCGCGGCTGCTTCATCTCAAAGAACAATGCCGAATATCTGGCGCAGATGTGCCTTTGCGAGACCGCGTTCATCAACATGGAGCTGGACAAGCTGATATCCTACACCCTCCGCGGTGAGATAACCCGCGAGACCATAGACGCCCTCTGCATACGGCGCATAGAATCCGACGGCTTCGGGCTTGCGAAGAATATCCTCGACGGCAACGCATTCTTCGTGTTCAAGCGGCTCGATGAGCTGAAAGCACAGGACTACGAGTCCACGCAGGTGCTGGCGATCATCGGAATGTCCCTCACGGATATCTACCGCGCAAGGCTCTGCCGCTCATCGGGGCGGTCGTGGCAGGAGGGCGCAAAGGATTTCGGCTATCCCAAGAACCGCGAGTTTGCCATAAAAAACGCTTTCGGCTCGTGTACCTCCATAAGCCTTGAACGGATCAGGAACACCATATCCATGCTGGCGGAGCTGGAGTTCAGGCTCAAGACCGTCACGATGAATGAACAGGCGAAGTTCCTTGCGGTGGAGCAGTTCGCCGCAGATGCTATGGCGCAGAGGTGAAAAATGCCCGAAAGTGAAAAGGACAACAGGATAAAGCTGTCGCGGGCAGTGGTGGTCGAGGGCAAGTATGACAAGATAAAGCTCTCGGCACTGGTCGATGCCGTGATAATTGTCACGAACGGCTTTCGCATATACAAGGACAGCGAGCTTTGCAGGCTGATACGCACCTATGCCGAAAAGCAGGGGCTCATAGTCCTGACCGATTCCGATGCGGCGGGGCGGCAGATACGCGCTCATATCAAGACCATACTCCCCAAAGAACTTCACTCCCGTATCGCAAGTGTTCATATCCCGCAGATAAAGGGCAAGGAGCGCAGAAAGAACGAACCCTCGAAGGAGGGCACTCTCGGGGTAGAGGGTATCCCCGCGGATATCCTGCGTGAGCTTCTTGCGTCCTACGAGGTCGGAGCGGAGCAGCGGCGGGACGCGGCAGGGGAGCGTATCACCAAGAACGATATGTACGGTTACGGGCTCTCGGGCGGTGCGGATTCATCGGAGAAGCGTGCGGCTCTTGCCGAAAGACTGGGGCTCCCGCAGGGCTTGTCCGCAAAGGCTCTGCTCGACTTGCTCAATACCCTGTACACGAAGCAACAGTTTGAGGAACTGATAGGACGGCGGTGATAGCTTGCATTTATACAGCGCGGATTATCTGATACTGTTTTTGCCCCTGTTCATGGGAGTGTATGCGCTTCTGCCCCCTCACGGACGCCCCGCCGCCATTACTTTTGCGAACGTACTGTTCCTTGCTGCTGCGGGGAAATACGGGCTCATAGGATTCGTTCTGAGCCTGCTCAGTGCCTACTTCTCGGGCATATCCATATACAATATGCGCGGCAGACCCGAAAAGGCGCTACTGCGCAAAAGGCTCCTTGAGGCTAATATAATACTTTACATCGCGGTATTTGTGTTCTTCGCATTATCGGGGACGGGCGGGCTCAAACGGACGCTCCTCGACCCGACGGCGGTATACTGCCATGCGGTGATACCGCTGCACCTTATCTCCTACCTCATCGACGTCTACCGCGGTGACTGCGAAGCACGTACTCGCATCATGTCATTTGCGGCATATGCGGGATTCTTTCCCTCTATGTCCTTCGGACCTGTAATGAAGTACAAATGCTTTGTTTCGAGTTTTGAAGCGCCCGGGCTGACCGCCAAAAAGCTGACTTCGGGGGTAAGGCTTTACATCATCGGTCTGGCGGAATACCTTCTCCTCTCGCGGCAGCTCGAAGCTGTCCGAAGCGAGATAATAAACGCCCCCGATTCGCTTCGCGGCGGGACGGCTTGGATATTCGTACCCGTGTTCTACGCCCTGTTCGCGGTGAGCATGGTGGGACTTCTGAACATGGGGCGAGGGACAGCGCTCATGCTGGGCTTCAACGTCCTCCCTCACGGAAGTCGGGACTTCTTCGAGCCATCGCTCAAAAAACGTCTTGCACAGTTCAATGCGCCGCTTTCGAGGTGGTTTTCGGACTATCTTACCAAGCCCGCGGGGGTGCTGTTTAAAAACAAGGAGCTTGCAGCCGCGCTCTCGGTGTGCGCCGCAGCGCTTTGGTTCAGGCTGTCCCTCGGATGGCTCGTCACGGGGATAGCTGCGGGTGCTGCCGTTATGATACGCAGCTTCATCTCGGACAAGTACAAGGGTATCCCGAAAGCCGTGGACGGTCTGCTGACAATGGCTTTCATGCTGCTGCTGGTGATGGTCTGTGCGTTCATGGAGCTGCCTTCGGCGGGCATGGCTATATTCGGCAGCACGGGGGGAGGGGACACCGCCTACGTCTTGCATCTGGTGAGAGAGTGCATTATCCCGCTGACGGCGGCACTTATCATCTCGGGCTCGCTGCTCCCTGCGCTTGTCCGCAAGGTAAGGGCGGTATGGATAAGGTCGCTCATTCCCGTGATAGACGTCCTGCTGCTGATAGTGGATATAGCGTTCATCACAAACACGGTATGACCTCGGGAGGGTAGAGGATAGTATGAGAAAACTGCTGGAAAACATAACATCTGTAGTGTTCTTCACGCTCCTTGCGGTTATGCTCATATGCGTGCTGATAAACGGCAGACAGGGCTTCGCTGGACTGGTAAAGAGCCTGCCCGAGGGGAATATACGCAGCGAATGTCTGAAGCTGCTTGGGGAGAGCGTTCCCATGAAGTCGGTGCAGAAAGAGCTTTACTCCCGCACCGCGAGGACTTTGGGCAAGGAGGAGCTTTTCGGGGTCTTCCACGAAAAAACGGGGGACAGGCTCATAAAGATCACCGACTGCGGAACGGGAGCTTATACCGATGTATCGGTGGACGCAGTCAACCGATTTCATGAGAAATTCCCGAAGCTGCCCGTCTACACGATGATAGTCCCCACCGCCGCGGGCATTTACCGCGGCAGGCTTCCCATGCGCTCCGAAGCCGCCGATCAGCAAAAGCTGATAGATGATATATACTACAACATCGACGCGGAGGTAACGCCTCTCGATGTGTGGAGCTCCCTATATTCGGCGCGTGACGATTACATCTACTTCCGCACCGATGACCGCTGGACGCCGCAGGGAGCTTATTCTGCTTACGCGGCAACAGTCGCAAAGCTGGGGCTTACGCCCTACAGCCTTTCAAACTACGACGTAGACCACACGAACACCGAATTCCGCGGAGCGCTGGCGTCGGAGAGCGGCATTTACGACACCCTTCCCGATATGATAAACGTCTACCGCTGCAAGTACGGCAGCTATATTAAGTCCTGCGAAGTACTGAGAGCCGACGGTATCCTCGATAAGCGAAGCTCGGTCTACAGCAAGAACGGTCTGCGATCCGAGGACAAGTATGCGTACTTCCTCGGGACGGTGCATTACAAGTCGGTAAAGATCACCACCGCCGCGGAGGAGGAGCCCAAGCTGCTGATGATAGGCTCCGATTACGCAAGCTGTTTCCTGCCGTTTCTGGCGCCGCATTTCTCGGAGATCCTGCTCATCGACCCTTACGAGCTTGAGGAGGGCGAGGGGCTTTCGCAGTTCGCGGAGGTCGGTGACTATGACAGGCTGCTCATGCTCATTGACGCGGACAGCTTCTGCGAGCGCGATGGGCTTTCGGCGATATGCGAGTGATAAAGGAGCAGAATATGAGCGTTAATAACGATCGTTATTCAGACATTCTGACAAGTCTGTGTGGGTACGCGCGGCGGGACGATGATATCCGCGCGGTGATAGCCATTGGCTCATCTGTAAGAGAGAGCACTCCCGCAGATGAGTATTCCGACCTCGATCTTATCGTCGTGACAGAGCTTCCCGAAAAATGGTACTCGGGTGAATATCCCGCTCTATTCGGAGAGGTGTTTATTTCCTTCATCGAGCCTACCCTCGGCGGCGGGATGGAACGCAGATGTATTTACAGCGGGGGCAGGGATGCGGATATGATAATACTCACTCCCTCGCAGTTCGGGAGTGCGCTTGACGAAGGCTCCGCGGCTTTGGTCATGGAGCGCGGGTACTGCCTGCTCTGCGACAAGGAGGGCTATTCCGGGAAGATACCGCAGTATCTCAGCTGCGAAGTCCGCGGGGACATAATGGGTGAAGCAGAGTTTGCAAACACGGCGAACGACTTCTTTTTTCACAATATATGGGCTTGCAAGAAGCTGTTAAGAGGTGAGCTCTGGTCGGCGAAAATGTGTATTGACGGCTATCTTAAAGAACGTCTGCTGAAAATGATCGCGCAGTATGAGCTGTGCGTTTCGGCTAAGGACACATGGCATGACGGGCGCTTTCTCGACAGCTGGGCGGAGGGCTTTATCACCGAGAGCCTGAAAGACTGCTTTGCCCGCTACGACGCCCGCGACTGCAAGCGGGCGCTCGCCGCGACACATCTTCTGTTCACACGTCTTGCGGTGCGGGCGGCGGATTCGAGAGGATATAGTTATCCCATGGCGGCGCAGAAATGCGCGGCGGAGTATCTTGAAGAACACGGGATAAGTTTGGAGGGAATAAAATGAAAAGTATCTCATTTGACAGCGTTCGCACTATCGGGCGGACTTACGAAACGAACGGCGGGCTTTGGTTCGCGCTCTCGGGGGCGGGGATAGAGTTCGAGTTCACGGGGAAAAGGCTCGATGTGACCTTCCTCGGGGACGGAGCTTCCGTGGCGGAGGACAAGGACAGCCGCGCCCGCGCCGCCGTGTTCATCAACGGCGAGAGGGTCTGTGACCCCATGATAGACAGCAGGGAAAAGACCGTCACGGTCATAGAGTCGGATTCTGTCAAGACCTTCACGGTGAGGGTCATAAAGCTCTCGGAGTGCGCCATGTCAACTCTCGGCTTGAAGCCGCTTTCGGTGGGCGATGCCGATACCGTCTGCCCGACTAAGCCTAAGCCTCACCGCATCGAGTTCATCGGCGATTCCATAACTTGCGGCTACGGGGTCGATGACGAAGATCCGCTCCACCATTTCTCAACCGCTACCGAGGACGTGACCCGCGCCTATGCCTACAAGACCGCGGAGCTTCTCGGTGCGGAGTACAGTATGTTCTCGACCAGCGGCTACGGAATTATCTCGGGCTACACCGAGGGCGAGCGTATCCCCGAGCAGACTATACCGCAGTATTATGAGAGCTACGGGTTCTCCTATCAGCGCTTCGCCGATGAGACCGCGCCGCAGTCGCTCGAATGGGATTTCTCCCGCTATGTGCCCGAGCTTATAGTTATAAACCTCGGCACGAACGATGACAGCTACTGCAAGGACGACGCGGAAAAACAGGCGTTCTACACCGAGGAATATGTCCGATTTTTAGGACTTGTCCGCGAGAAGAACCCCTCGGCGTATATACTTTGCACCGTGGGGATAATGGGTCAGCGCATATTCGGAGCGCTCGACAGCGCCGTGGAGCGTTACAAGACCGAGAGCGGCGACGCCCGCATTTTCTCCATGCTCTTTGACGAGCAGAAGCCCGAGGACGGACTTGTTGCCGACTACCACCCCACCGCGGTAACGCACAACAAGGCGGCAAAAAGGCTCTCCGCCGAAATAAGGCGTATTATGAAGATGTGAGCTCAGGCGCAGAAAAAAGTTCTCCTTTAGAGCGGCGCACATAAAGCAGTTTATGTGATCTGTAGATAATGTCGCGTAATATCCCGCTGCCTCTCGCCATGGTAGACGACATCGAAAAAACAAAAGCAGTCTGCGCAATTTGTGCAGGCTGCTTTTTTGTCAGCAAATGGCAAGCGCTTTTTGGGGTGAGGAGCGCAGTGATGAAGGTCGAAAGGTGTTTGCAGGCGCCGCCCGATCACGCTGTCTGAGCTTTGGAGTGTACGGGAAATACGCTGTCATTACGTGGGGTATTTACTTAACTGTCCGAAGATTGTAACGTATATACCCGTGTTCGGAGGATAGGACGGTCGGGGTCATAGGTCGGGGAATAGCGTATCGGCAAGACACGCACCCAAGCCGCTGACTGCCGATACCTTCCGGATCTCGTCATAGATTTTCTGCCTGCCAACAGGGGTCTCAAACCAGCTGTCGGGAACAGTGTTCGGACCGTAGGCGTGTAGGAAAAACGTCCGCTGCCTTTTGTAAAACGGGATAGCTTCCATGATGAGCCTTGCCCGCATGATATGAAAGCCGGCTGTGACGATACATATGTTCATGTCATCGGTCTGCACATCGGGCATTGCTTTGATGAGCTCCGCAGTTCTGTAAAGATTGTCCTCTGTGTTGGCAGACCTGTCTTCAACAAAACCACGGCTTTTATCCGCGCCTTTTTTGAGAAGTGTCTCCTTCATAAATGCAGCTTCGGTCACGCCGCCCGTGCTGTGGATATTACCGCCCGATACAATAAAGCGGGTATGGGCAGAGCCGCCAAACTTTTCAAAGGCACGCTTCGCTCTGTAGCCGCAGTTTGCACTTCCGAGAATGATAACAAAATCAAATTCCACCTTCGGTTCTGTTATCTCGCCGACTGTGAGCCTGTTGATGAGAGGAAGATTCTCCGCGATCTCTTCCCTGTGACACCCAAAACGGGCAGCTGTGTTCAGGGCTTCCTTTGCAATGTCATAGGAGATAAAATCAAGGCGCTCGTTTTCCGAAGCATTTTCAGCCAGCGAAAGAAAGCAGTCGGTCTTCGCCCTGTGCAGGCGCAAGGCTTTTCGGAAACGATCGGGGATATGCGCGGAGGACATGGAATCATCTGAGCGCTCTATGTAACGGAGCATGAGTGCCGAGGAGGTCTGCACACATTTACAGCCGCGCAGATATTTGTAGTTGAACAGGCGGTCTTCACCGAACGATACCCCCTCATCAAAACGCAGTGAGAGCCTGTCAATGACCGTGCGTTTATAAAACTTGTTGCAGTTAGAGTATATAATACTAATCCCTAAAAGAACAGCAGACAAATCTCGGCACTGACGGCTCATCACTCGTCGTCAAGCTCCCTTGCAGGGCGTTGTACAAGCTGTGC
>CACZJT010000017.1 GCA_902781565.1 uncultured Ruminococcus sp. | reverse complement strand
ATACGCCCTCTGCCAAAGCCACATAGTGGCTTTGGCGGCTGCTGCGCAGCCTGCAAAGCACAACTTCGTTGTACTTTGCAATAGAGGGCAGTATATCACGAATGTATGCGGGGTTTATTTTTCATTCACGAGCTTCCCAGTCATATGCTCTATCTCCATAGCCATAACAAGCGTCGCCTTTGCGAACTTTGCTATCTCGTCCGCTATGTAGTCCTCATCGTCGGTGAATTTGTAGCAGAGCTTACGGCAAATCTCCAGCGCCTTTTCCTCGTCCTCGACTATACTCATTCTCCCGAAAGCGATAACGCTCTTTACATTGAGCGCCCAGTCTCCCTCTTTAAGAAAGCCCTTGTCGAACACGGTGTAGCACACCTTGTCGCAAGCCCTCACCGCGTCAACTCTGTGACCTATCTTCCCGCCGTGGAAATAGAGCCTGCCGTCCTCCGCACAGTAGTAGTGATTTATCGGCACGCAGTAGGGATAGCCCTCGTCGCCCGTCATGGCAAGCACGCCGCGGGTCTCGGTCGTGAGCAGGTCTATGCAGTCCTCATGGGTCAGCGCCTGCCTCTGTCTTCTCATCTCACGAAACATATTTTGTCACCTCATAATGAATAATATCCATTAAGAATATCATTTATATCACGACCTTTCAAGAGTAACGATCATTTATCAGCTTTGATCCGGAATTTCAGCTTCACTGCGATCAGGAATATTGTCAGTACTGCAAAAAGCCCGAACATTGTCAGGAGTATAGCGTTAGGTATCCGTGTGTCGAGCGGGTTCTGACGGATAACGCAGTCAGACCACACGCCCGAATAAAAGAACACCATACCGAGCCGAGACAGGTCGATATATGATCTGACCCCGAAGCGCATAAGCTCCGCTCCCCTTTCGGTGACTTTTTTGCTCACCTTGACTTTATTCACGAGCATATTCAGCACAGCACATATCACAAGAGTTATGACCGACACAAGAAAAGGATAAAACCCGAATACTTTCTTGTCGATAACATCGAATGAACCGTCCCCTGCGAAGTGTATGCCTATCTCATCTTCAAGCGACCCGTAAGCCGCAATAAAGCGGATAAAACAGACTGTGAATATCAGCCATGCCGCCGCGCTCATCACAAGATGTACGGTGATCTTTCGTGACTTATCCATCAGCTTTCAGCTCCTCCCGCGCGATATGTGTTTCAAGATCGGCAAGGCGTGTCGGTATCGGCACGCGGCTCTCCTTGTCCGCAAGCCGAAATGTCAGCTTCAACGCCGTATCGAGGGTGATGTTGTTCCCTGCCGACACGAACACGGGGCGCACCCCGTCATGTGTGCGGAGGACTTTCCCGCAGACCTCGCCGTCAACTATAATGTCCGTTGTACTTCCCGCCTGCGTGTCGGGCTCGGTGTACTCCGCGCCGTGAACGCGGTAATAGGTCTTAGCCACACCTACAGTCGGAGTGCCGCTGTCCAATAAAAAGGACGCTTGTGAAGCTATCCCCATGAGCCTCGGGTGCAGATATCCGTTTCCGTCAAAGAACCATATGTCGGGTCTGACCGTGAGCTGTGCCATGCATTTTTCCACCAGCGGAAGCTCACGGAACGAGAGGAACCCGGGCATATACGGCACTTCGACAATACCCGCAAAACGCTGTTTTTCTATGACCTCATGAGTGCGGATATCCGTCACCACGATACAGCAGACGGCGTGTTCGGTATCTCCCTCCTGCCTGTAGGCAAGGTCAACGCCCGCGCAGGTCTTTAGAGCTTCGGGGTCGAAGCTGTCCTTTAATGTCAGCCGCGCGGCAAGGGCGTTCTGCTCCGCTTCAAAGCAGGCTTTTAAGGTTTCAATATCCGCAGACATATCTCACATCTCCCGACCGAAAGGTAATTTCATAGAACGATACTCCGACAAAACGTCTTGAAAACCGAGGGACCTGTAAAGAGGATAACCCGCTTCTGTCGCTTTCAGCTCGATATGGTCGAGCTGCATTTTTTCTGCGTCCCCGATAAGCATTTTCATGAGCCTTTGGGCGATACCCTGCCGCCTGTATTCGGGCAGAGTGATGACATTCAGCACTGTCCCTACCCGACCGCTCAGGAAAGAGGGGCTTGGCGGCTTTTCATTCACGAGCAGGAACACCGTCCCCGCACTCATTTCCATGACCTCATATAACAAAAAATCCCCGAAGAGCAAAACTCTCCGAGGGCGCAAAAAGCACGGTACCACCTCGATTTATCGGCATATCTGCCGACCTCGAACGCCTTAACGCAGCAAACGCCGCACGCTAACCGCATGGAATGATCCACACCTTTCTCACGCGCAGAGCTCGGGGACGTAATTTACCGTGCGGGTGCTTACCTGCTCTCACCGTCCGCAGGCTCTCTGAAAGCCGTTGCCGCAGGGCTCATGCACTTGGGGGTGCATTCCCGTCATAGCCTTTTCTATATAGCAAAAAAGCGGATTACGAGGCTCGAACTCGCTACCTCCACCTTGGCAAGGTGGCGCTCTACCAGATGAGCTAAATCCGCAAAATATGCCTCCGGACGGAATCGAACCATCGACACGGGGATTTTCAGTCCCCTGCTCTACCGACTGAGCTACAGAGGCAAAGAGCAGGGTCAAAACCCTTGAAGCGACCGGAATGGGGCTCGAACCCACGACCTCCAGCGTGACAGGCTGGCGTTCTAACCAACTGAACTACCCGGCCGAATATGGAAGTTATAGGGCTCGAACCTATGACCCTCTGCTTGTAAGGCAGATGCTCTCCCAGCTGAGCTAAACTTCCGTAATTTTCGGGGTCTGCGTATTGTGAAACGCGCTTACCGCTCTTCAACGAAATCTATTATACATCATTTTTTCTCCCCTGTCAAGCACTTTTTTTGATTTTGATGAAATTTGTACATTACCACAAATATCATTAACGATAATTTGTAAGATTTGTGTATATAAGTCTGTAAAAAATTATGCTATAATATTATATATGCAACTATTGCCCGACACGGGCTTTCATATAATATAATAACGGAGCTGATCTCAGAAGTGAAAACATACATATATAGCAGATTCAGAGCTTTCGCACTTATGATGGTAGCTGTGCTTATGATGAGTTTGTTCGGGGCTTTACCCGTTTCCGCGGAACAGACTTATACGCTCTCCATTCGCGGAACAGTCAGGTTCGACCTCGCTTATCAGGCGCTTGAAAAGATCAACGCCGAACGCGCTAAGAAAGGCGTCCCTTCCCTCGTGATGGACAGAGACCTTATGACCATCGCCATTCAGCGTGCCTATGAAGTCGCCGTGAATTTCGACCACACCCGCCCCGACGGACGCAACTGCTTCCAAGGCTTCTCCTACGGCACCGCCTGCGCTGAGAACCTTGCGATAGGTCAGAGAAGCGCCGATGAGGTATATAATTCCTGGTACGAATCCTCGGCTCACCATAATACTTATTTAAGCACTACCTATGTAAGCACGGGACTTGCCTGCGTGGTCGTAGACAACTGCTATCTTTGGGCGGAAGTCTTTGACAACGGTTCACCCTCAGCGCTGAAACAGCCCTCAAATTACGAGACTTCCCGCGATATCGGCATAACACGAAGCTACACCAGCCCATGTATCACCGTACTCAACTGGAAGTCCGCAAAGCTGTATGACGAGTTCATGCCCGCTTCCGCGCCGACTTTCAAGACGTGCAAATCAAATGGGAGCAATATTTCGCTCACTTGGTCGGGCGTATCAAACGCAAGCGGGTACTACCTCTATAGGCTGAGCACCTCGGGCAAGTACGAGCTAATCAAAACTCTCTCATCAGGCAAGACGAGCTACACCGACAAACTCCCCTCCAACCTGAGCAGCGGGAAATACAAGATACGTGCCTACAGGACCGTCGGCTCTGTCATGGGCAGGAGCGAGTATTCCTCAGCTGTGACTGTCAAGGTCACGACCCCCGTTCCCGACCGAGCGAGCTTCACCTCAGCTTCGAGGAGCAAGACCGCTATCAGGCTCAAATGGGCTTCCATAGACTGCGACGGCTACAAGCTCTACAGATATGATGCTTCCACGGGCAAGTACAAGATGTTCGCAAAAGTAAGGAGCGGTGTGACACAGTATACTCTGCGCGGACTGAAAAGCGGGACACGGTACAAGTTCGTTATGCGGGCATACAACCTCACGCCCGCAGGCGGATACGTCTACGGCAAGGTATCAAAGGTCGGATATGTTACCACAAAGACCTGACATCATGACAACACTTCCCTCCCCTCGCGGGGAGGGATTTTTGTGAGTTCAGACTTGATTTTTGTAAGATTTCTATTACGGTACTGGACAAATCGTGACGAGTATGGTATAATAACAGTGTAATGATAAACGAAAGGTTGTTGCAGATGAGAAAGCTGACACTCGGCATACTCGCGGACGTTGACGCGGGCAAGACCACTCTTTCGGAAGCAATGCTGTTCGAGGCGGGGGCTATCCGCAAAAAAGGCAGAGTTGACAGCGGCGATGCCTTCCTCGACACCCACGAGCTGGAAAAACAGCGTGGCATAACCATTTTCGCGAAGCAGGCGGTATTCGATTTCGACGGAACGAGATTCCACCTTGTCGATACCCCCGGACACGCCGACTTCGCCGCCGAGACCGAACGCGCCGCCGCCATTCTCGACTGCGCGGTGCTTCTGATAAGCGCACAGGACGGTGCTGCGGCTCACACCGAAACTTTGTTTAGGCTGCTGAAAAAGCGGGGCATACCGACCATTGCATTCGTCAACAAGACCGACCTTGCGGGCTTTGACAAGCAGGCGGTCATGGCGGGTCTGCACAAGCGGCTCGGGGACAACGTTATCGACTTCACCCTCTCGAAGGAAGAGCGGGACGAAGCCGCCGCCATGTGCGACGAAACTCTGCTCGACATCTATGACCGAAGCGGCGAACTTTCGGACAGTGACATCGCGGGTGCGGTGGGGCGGTGTACGCTCATACCGTGTCTGTTCGGAGCGGCGCTGAAGTCCGAGGGCGTGGCGGAGCTTCTGAAAGCGATATGCGGCTATTCCCCCGAACCGCTGTACGGCGAGGAACTTTCGGCGCAGGTCTACAAGATAGAGCACGACCGTGACGGAAAGCGCCTGACCCTCATGAAGCTGACGGGCGGCAGGTTCGGCGTGCGGGAAACGATAAAGTACCGCGGTGCGAACGGCATACCCTGCGAGGAAAAAGTCTCCCGCATACGCATTTACAGCGGAGGGAGATTCACCGAGACCGACACCGCCGAGGCGGGTGACGTCTGCGCCGTCATGGGGCTGACGAACACTTACGCGGGTCAGGGCATCGGGAGCCGCAGCGACCGCACCTCGCGGGAGATAGAGCCCGTCATGAGCTGCGCCGTTTACCCGAAGGACAACTGCTGCGACGTGACAACGCTGCTCGGACAGCTGAAACAGCTTCAGGAGGAAGACCCAGCGCTTAACGTGCATTACAGCGAAAGACTCGGGGAGATAGAGCTTAGGCTCATGGGCGAGATACAGACCGAGGTGCTGAAAAGTGAGCTTCGACGGCGGTTCGGTACGGATATGACCGTGGGCGAGGGGAAGGTGCTGTACCGCGAAACGATCAAGGCGCCCGTTGAGGGCGTGGGACACTTTGAGCCGCTTCGCCACTATGCGGAAGTACACCTTATACTCGAACCGCTCCCGAGGGGAAGCGGGATAGTCTACGCAAGCTCGGTGTCGGAGGACTTGCTCGACCGCAGCTGGCAGAACCTTATTCTCTCGGGGCTCAAAAACACCGACAAGGTAGGAGTGCTGACGGGCAGTCCCATAGACGACATCAAGATAACCCTTTCGGCGGGGCGGGCTCACCCAAAGCACACCGAGGGCGGCGATTTTCGCGAAGCCGCGAGCCGCGCGTTACGACAAGGGCTCATGAAAGCCGAATGTGAGCTGCTCGAACCATACTCTAAGTTCAGGCTGACCGTTCCGCAGGAGCAAACGGGGCGGGCTATGAACGACCTGAACATGATGGGCGCGGAGCTGTCCCCGCCCGATACGGAGGGCGGAATGTCGGTGCTCATCGGCAAGGCTCCCGCAGTGAAACTCAGGGGCTACGGCACCGAGGTCGCAGCTTACACCGGGGGCAGCGGAAGGCTCGCGCTCTCAAACGGCGGGTATCAGACCTGCACGAACGCCGATGAGGTCATAGTGGCTGCGGGCTACGACCCCGAAGCCGACCTCGAAAACACACCCGATTCTGTATTCTGCGCTCACGGGGCGGGATTCGTCGTGAACTGGCAGGACACGGAAAAGCATATGCATTTAGAGCCTACGCTCAAACGCACAAGTCCCCTGCGCCCACTCGAAAAGGCGCGTAATCACAGCATTTCCGAGGACGAGCTCGAAGCCATAATGCAGAAGATAGCCCCGAAAAAAGAGCGGAAGCCCGAGACCGACGAGGAGCGCATACGCCGCGAGATAAAACGCTCCGCGCCGAAGCAGAAGCCCGAGACACGCCCCCGCCTGCTTATCGTGGACGGTTATAACATCGTGTTCGCGTGGGAGGAGCTTCGGGAGCTTGCGGCGGTGAACATAGACTCCGCCTGCGGACGGCTCGCGGATATGCTGATAAACTACGCAGGGTTCAGGGAGCAGCGGCTCATGCTGGTGTTCGACGCCTACAAGACCCCCGCCGTCACGCCGAACAAGCTGACCTCGGATTCTATCGAGATAGTCTACACCCGCTCGGGGCAGACAAGCGACGCCTACATCGAGAGCTTTTGCAGCGAGAACCGAAAGAAATTCCGCGTTACCGTCGCCACCAATGACGGGCTCGTTCAGCTTTCGGTAATGCGTATCGGGGCGCTCAGGATGTCGGCAGCGGAGCTGAAACGGAACGTCGAGGAAGCCGAAAAGCGGATAAGAGATATTATCAAACAAAACAACAAATAAAGGACTGATATTCATGGAAAGAAAATACGCACTTCTCGGGGAAACTCTCGGACATACCATGTCACCGCCCATACACAAGGCTCTGTTCGACCTGCGGGGGCGGGAGTTCTCGTATGAGCTGATAGAGGTTCCGCCTGCGGAGCTTGCGGGAAAAGCGGGATACTTCGGTACGCTCGCGGGGTATAATATCACTATCCCCCACAAGCAGGGCATAATAGGACAGCTCGACAGGCTGGACGAAACAGCGAAGCGCTACAATTCCGTCAACTGCGTGAAGAACGGCGCGGAGACTGTGGGCTACAACACCGACTGCGTGGGATTCCTCGAATCCGTCCGCGCTATGGGCGCGAAGCTCGGCGGGAGGGTGCTGCTGCTGGGTTGCGGGGGCGTCGGAAGAATGATGGCGATAGAAGCAG
This sequence comes from uncultured Ruminococcus sp., assembly GCA_902781565.1. GTDB lineage: Bacteria > Bacillota > Clostridia > Oscillospirales > Ruminococcaceae > YE71. Next base: position 35,134 of record CACZJT010000017.1, on the reverse strand, counting down.
CCCTCGCGGGGGCGGAGCTTGTCATCGCGGTGCTTGAAAGCGATATCCCCCTCGCGGAAAAGGCAGTCTCGGAGATCAAGGCGATGAAGCCCGGCGCTTCGGTGGCGATCACCGGGATCGGTGCGATAGACACAGCACAGCACTTCGACCTGCTGATGAACGCTACTCCCGTGGGAATGTACCCCAAAGTGAACGCCTGTCCCGTCGGCGATGAGGTGATAGCGGCGGCGGATGCGGTGTTCGATGTGATATACAATCCCCGCGAGACACTGCTGCTCAAAAAGGCTAAGGCTCTCGGGAAAATCACCTCGGGAGGTATGTCCATGCTGGTATGGCAGGCTGTGAAGGCTCACGAGATATGGGACGGCGACACCTACACGGACGAGGAGATAAGCGGCATAATCGCCGATATGCAGGCGCAGGTGGAGAGAGATTTCCCTGCCGTATAAGGAGTGAAAAGCATGATAAAGAAAAACAGACCCGTGTTCCTCTGCGGGTTCATGGGCTGCGGAAAATCGACTATCGGGAAGATTCTTGCGAAAAAGCTGGGGCGGGAGTTCATTGACCTTGACGACTTCATCGAAAAGCGCGAGGGCATGACTATCCCCGAGATATTTGCACAGAAGGGCGAGCCCTTCTTCCGCGAGCAGGAAACAAAAGCCCTCTCGGAGCTGCCGCAGTCAGTGGGAGTGATTGCAACGGGCGGCGGCACGCTGCTCAAAAAGGAGAACGGCGACCTTGCGAAGTCACTCGGGACGGCGGTGTTTATTGACGCGCCTTTTGAGCTGTGCTATGAGAGGATAAAGGGCGACCCTCACCGCCCTATAGCGGCGTCCTCGACCCGCGAACAGCTGCTTGAACGATTCGAGCAGCGCCGCCCGCTCTACCTTAAAAACTCCGACTTTTCGGTGGACGGGACACAAACGCCCTTGCAGATCGTAATGGAGATACTCGCATAGAAAAAGCGGAGCCGTATGCGCTCCGCTTTATTTCTGCCCCTCTCCCGCACGGAGGGGGCATTTACCCGTCAGCTCGTAATGACAGTCGCAGCAGCCGTCGCCGAAGCCCAAAGTCTTTGTGCGCCTGAAGCCGTTTCCCATGTAGTGAGAGATCATGTAGTCCACGCCGCATATACCCGGGAGCATTCCCTCCGCGCCGAATTTTTTCGCAAAGGCGACAAACCCGCATTTCGTAATGTCGATCTCAAAACTATTGCTGTCGATATCGCGGAAAGCTATCTCCCAGTCGAAGGGGTGCAGCCCGTTCTTCTGACGTGCTTCATGGGCGGCGGCTTTGCGGCGAAAGCTGTTCAGATAGCTTTTCCCGACCATATGCAGCAGCGGCTTCGGGACGGTCAGCAGCATTTTTTCGTTCATGAGCCACATCAGCTCATCGGCAGCCGCAGCATCAAGCCCAAGTGCCCGCATGGTCTTGTACCAAGCCGCATAGGCGGGAGCATAGGCGTAATTGAAAGAGAAAACGCTCTTTCCGATGTCGGGGGTCTCGGGCAGTATCTCGGCGAAACGCCTGTCCGAGCCGCGCTTGAAACGCCGCCAAAAGCCGCCTCCGTACTTCGCAGCGATCATTTTTCTGCTCCTTATCATCGTAAGGTGATAAATAAACTTCATCAGCAATTTGTTCATCGTATCTGCTCTCCTTCGGTTAGTATAAACTAACTTTATTATAACACATCGTATATGAAATGTCAAGCGCCTAAATTATCCGATCACGGAAATCAATTTCTGTCAACAACTTGTAATAGATCGCGTTCGTCAATCAGGCAATCAAGCATAGTATTGGAAATCTGTCTCTTAGAACCTGTTTTTGATTTGAATAGCTTAATATCGTTATGCAGTCGTAACTGCATTTATAAAGCAGAAAGACCGTATAACGCTTTTTTGCGATATACGATCTTTCTGCTTTGGCAGGGGCAGAAGGATTTGAACCCTCGACACACGGTTTTGGAGACCGTTGCTCTACCAGCTGAACTATACCCCTATTTGATTACTCTGTTTGAGTACGTTATTTATTATATCACAAAAATACTTCCGTGTCAATAGGTTTACGATATATTTTAATAAAAAAACTTTTTAACGGATTTTCAATATAATTCGGAGTCTGAGGAAATGCTTGACAAGCGGGAATATTTTGGTTATAATATAATAAGGGTATTATGACCTCGGAAACGGGGCGATCTCATCTCCCGAAAGGAATGATGTTTCAATGTATGTACAGGGCAGCTACCCGATCATCGAAAAACGTGCCATCGCCAAAGGCATTTTCGATATGACAATACTCTGTCCCGATGCGGCGGCACTTGCAGAGCCGGGACAGTTCATGCAAGTCGCGGCAGAGGGATTCTTTCTGCGCCGACCTATCTCTATCTGTGAGATCGACAAGGAACACGGAACGCTGCGCATCGTGTTCGAGGTGCGCGGAAAAGGTACCGATAAGATAAGTGAGCTGAAACGCGGTGATAATATCGACATTATCGCTCCCCTGGGTCACGGATTTACGGTGCTTGAGGACGCTAAGGCGGTCTGCGTCGGCGGCGGTATAGGTACTCCCCCCATGCTCGGCATCGCAGAAAAATACGGTTCAAACGCCGAGGTGATAAGCGGGTTCCGAACGGCTGCTATCGCGATCTTGCAGGATGACTTCAAGGCTGCTGGCTGTAAGACTACACTCTGCACCGATGACGGCACTGCGGGCTTCCACGGCTTTGTGACCGAACCGCTCAAAAAACGTCTTGAAACGGACAAGCCCGACATCATCTACGCCTGCGGTCCCGCGCCTATGCTCAAAGGCATCGCGGAACTGGCAAAGGAATACGGCGTAAGGTGCGAGGTGTCCCTCGAACAGAGAATGGCTTGCGGCGTAGGCGCCTGCCTTGTCTGCGTCTGCAAGACGGTCAAGGACGGCGAGCAGTTCCTTTCTCACGTATGCAAGGACGGTCCCGTATTCGACAGCAAGGAGGTCGACTTCACATGAGCGAAAGATTAAAGGTGAACTTCTGCGGTGTGGAGTTCAAAAACCCCGTTGTTCCCGCAAGCGGAACATACGGCTACGGCAGAGAATACGAGAGCCTTTATCCCCTCTCTAAACTGGGCGGTATCTCGGTAAAGGGCACGACGCTGTATCCCCGTCAGGGAAATCCGGGGCCCAGAGTTGCGGAAACTCCCGCCGGTATGCTCAATTCGGTGGGACTGCAAAACGGCGGTGCGAAGAAGTTCCTTGAATACGAGCTGCCTAATCTGCTGACTAAGGATACACGTATAATCGCCAATATCGCGGGGAGCACCGTGGAGGAATGTGCGGAGCTTGCGGCTTTGATAGAGCCTTCGGCGGTGGATATGGTCGAACTGAACATCAGCTGTCCCAATGTCGCACAGGGCGGAGCCGCATTCGGCACCGACTGCACCGTGGCTGCGGCTGTTACCGCCGCGGTACGCAAGGAGCTGAAGACAAAGCCCCTTATGGTAAAACTCTCCCCTAACGTCACGAGCATAACCGACATAGCAAAGTCTGTCGAGGCGGCAGGCGCGGACGCGCTTTCGCTCATAAACACGCTTCTCGGAATGAGGATAGACATAAAGACCCGCCGTCCTGTCCTTAAAAGGAACGTGGGCGGTCTGTCGGGTCCCGCGGTATTTCCCGTTGCGGTGAGAATGGTATGGCAGACTGCGAACGCGGTAAAGATACCCGTGATGGGCATGGGCGGTATTGCCACATGGGAGGACGCGGTCGAGATGATGATGGCGGGCGCTTCGGCGGTACAGGTGGGCGCTGCTATCTTTAACGATCCTTATGCTCCCGTAAAAATAATCGACGGCATGGAGCGCTGGTGCAGAGAAAACAACATCGCGAATATCTCCGAGATCGTCGGGACGGTGCAGCCGTGGTAAGTCGCATCGCAGCGGTGCTGCTTGCGGCGCTGATGCTCACAGCCTGCGGGACTGCCGATAAAACCGAAAACAGCTCATCGAAGGAGAGCCGGACCGTCCCGAGGACGGAGGAGATATCCGATATCGTTAAAGAAAACTGCACAAAACGCTATTTAGATGCCGTTCCCGTTATTGAGGAACGCATGAAAGAGATAGTCAACATCTACGCCGAACAGCGTTTTGAAGATCTTCCGATCTACTGCACCGTACAGCTTCCCTCCGAAAACGATGACACCCTTTATTACGAGGCTCAGCCTTCGGACATAGCTGCCGATCATGCGGAAAGACTGAAAGAATTCGGTATAGACCACCTTGACGGCTGGGACGTGACCTGCATTTCCAAGCAGCCCGAGGACAGTACCGTGGTACAGCTTCAACTTTTCGGAGGTCAGTACGAGGGCGACGATCAGATCAATGCGGAGTATTTATTCACTACCGACGGTGAACTGAACGGTGCAATGCTAAACGTGACATTTCAGTATGATGAAAAGTCGGACGGCAATATCTCAAAGGGAAATATCATAGGAAGTATCAAAAGAATAACTTCGGAATAACAGAAAACAGCGAAGTAAAGGAAAGTTGATCTAACAGAGAGGAAGGATCAGTGAAATGGTGGATTCGGTCAGGAGAGCGGCAGCCGTTATTGCGGCTGCTCTGATGATCGGGACGTCTTCGGTGACGGCATTTGCCGATCCCGGGCTTCCCGAGGGGGAAGATAATTCGGAAATATCCGTAAACGATTCATCTTCGGAGATAGATGATCCTGCGGGAACGGAGACCCCCGCAGCAAACGAAAGCAGCAGTGAAGAGAGTATAGAGAGCATAGTTCCGACTGTGACGCTTACCGCTCCTAAGCTGACGGTCAGGACAAGTCTTGACAAAATTCGCATAAGCTGGAAAAAAGTCGATTCGGCAGACAAGTATTACGTCTACAAGCAGCAGCCCGACGGCAGCTTCAAGAAGCTTGGTTACACAAGGAATCTGCATTTTACAGATAAAAACCTACCCGCAGGCGTTACGCAGTGCTATAAGATAACCGCAGTCAAGGGAAGCAAAGGCAAGTCAACAAAGGTCAAGGTCATGCCCTCGCCAATGAGAATGCTCTCCCTCACCGCTGATACCGTTGCTTACAAGAGCATGGGCATATCTGCGGGCATCAAGCTCAGGGCGGGCTATTATACGGGGTACAACGACGGCGCGAACAATAACGGCTACTGCGTGGTATATGCCAGAACAGGTAAATACCTTGTCAAGAACAATGCTGTTAAGGGAGTCGGCGGGACATACAAGATACTGTCCTGCGGCGCGATGTCTCAGCTTGACGGAAGCGTATGCAAGGACTACGCCTGCGGACCCGCAGCAGCCGCTACGATCTTCAACGCAAGCACGGGCAGCAATGTCTCTGTCGAAACAGCAATCAAGATAGCAAAAAAATACCGTGTCACCTGCTACGGCGACTACACTTTCCTTCAGGACGGTATGCCCTGCAAGGGTATCAAGGAGCTTATCCGTGCGATGATCTCCGAATACAGCGTCAAGAATAAAAAAGTCACTGTGTTCAACACCACAAACTACAGCAGCACGTCCTCCCTCACAAAAGCACTGAAAAAGCATTTGGATCAAGGTCACAGAATGGTCGTATGCGTCATGGACGACAGCGATTATGAGGGCAACAGAACGGTGCAGGGCTACAGCAGCACCAATGCACCTACTCATTACGTTGTACTCACAGGTTATACGGTCTCGGGCGGAAAAACCTACTTTTTCACCGCAAACTCATGGTATGTAGACAGATCGGATTATAAGTACGCAAGAAACAACAACCACCAAAACAGATCCTCCGCCAGATATTATTTCGGACTTTGCTGCTCATCGGCTTCGGAGCTCACAAAGAGTATGTTTGCAGCTGCAAATTCCGACTCGCTCTACGCAAGGATCATATACATGAATTAAAACAGTACGATATTTTGGATAGGAGGGTAATATGCCCGAGATCTGCCTTTTAGGTACGGGCGGCATGATGCCGCTCAAAAACCGCTGGCTCACAAGCCTTTATTACGAATACGAAGGCAGCGCCCTGCTCATTGACTGCGGCGAGGGAACACAGATAGCCTTAGCCGAAAGCGGTGCCAAGATCAGCAGGATAAATATGCTGCTGCTGACACATATGCACGCCGACCATGTTTCGGGACTGCCGGGATTCCTGCTGTCTCTCGGGAACGCTTCCCGCACCGAACCGCTCACGATATGCTTGCCCGCGGGACGGGTGCAGACGATACGGAACCTCATGAGCATATGCGACAGACTGCCCTTCGAGGTGATCTTCCACGAACTACCCATTAAAGAGCATTGTAGCTTTACCGCCGATATGCTCGACCCGCTCATCACGATAGAGTCCATGCCCGTTCGTCACTCAACTAACTGTCTCGGGTACTCGATCACGCTAAACCGAAAGCAGGAATTTCAGCCCGAACGCGCGAAAGAACTGGGCGTTCCTCTGAAAATGTGGAGAGTTCTTCATTCGGGCGAGAGCGTTACCTTGGAGGACGGCAGGGTCATCACACCCGACATGGTGACGCTTGCAAACCGAAGCCCCATCAAGGTGACATACGTGACCGACACTCTCCCCTTCCCCGAGATCGCTGCGTTCGCAAAGGGCTCTCGGCTGTTCATCTGCGAGGGTATGTACGGCGATGCCGAAAAGAAACAGAGCATGAACGAAAAGGGTCATATGCTCATGCAGGACGCCTGCCGACTTGCTGACGAAGCGGGGGCGGACAGCCTGTGGCTGACCCACTACAGCCCTGCCGAGATGAATCCCGACCGCTTCTCAAAGGAGCTGAAAAAGCTCTTTCCGAACGTAACAGTCACCTCCGACGGGAAATGGGCTGAGATAAAAGAATAACGATCAACAGTACAAAATTACTCCCTGTTCAGCCGAACGGGGAGTTTTTCAGTACATATAAAAACAGCACAAAAAAGGCGGGAGTTTCCTCCCGCCCGTGATAATTTCGATCAGTTGTTGATGAGCTTGTCCTCGTCGCTCCAGCTGTAGAGCTTTCTGATCTCCTCGCCGATCTTCTCGGAGGGGTGCTCGGAAGCGATCTTTCTCATAGCCTTGAAGTGTACCTGACCGCCTGCGGAGGACATATCCAGCAGGAAGTCCTTGGCGAAACTGCCGTCCTGAATGTTCTTCAGAACCTGCTTCATAGCCTTCTTGGTATCCTCGGTGATGATCTTGGGACCGCTGGTGTAGTCACCGTACTCGGCAGTGTTGGAGATGGAGTATCTCATGCCGGCGAAGCCCGACTGGTAGATAAGGTCAACGATGAGCTTCATCTCGTGGATGCACTCGAAGTAAGCATTTCTTGCATCGTAGCCCGCCTCAACGAGGGTCTCGAAGCCTGCCTGCATCAGAGCGCATACGCCGCCGCAGAGAACAGCCTGCTCACCGAAGAGGTCGGTCTCGGTCTCGGTGCGGAATGTGGTCTCGAGAACGCCCGCTCTCGCGCCGCCGATACCCAGAGCATAAGCAAGACCCAGCTCCTGCGCGTTTCCCGTAGCGTCCTGTTCAACAGCGATAAGGCAGGGAACGCCCTTGCCGGCTTCGTACTCGGAACGAACAGTGTGACCGGGTCCCTTGGGAGCGATCATTACAACGTTCACATTGGAAGGCGGAACTATGCATCCGAAGTGGATATTGAAGCCGTGAGCGAACATCAGGGTCTTGCCCTCACTGAGGTTGGGCTCGATATCGCTCTTGTAGAGAGCAGCCTGCTTCTCGTCGGGGATAAGGATCATTATGAGGTCGGCTTTCTTGGTAGCCTCCGCAACACTGAGAACGGTCAGACCCTGAGCCTCAGCCTTAGCCTTGCTCTTGGAGCCCTCGTACAGACCGACTACAACATCAACGCCGCTGTCCTTGAGGTTCAGCGCATGAGCGTGACCCTGGGAGCCGTAACCGATGATAGCCACGGTCTTGCCCTTTAAGAGGTTAAGATCGCAGTCCTGCTGATAGAAAATTTTTGCATCAGACATTTTACATTCCTCCGTAAAATATATTCTGTCCGTATTTTCGGACTAATAAACTCATTTTTTCGGTGCGATGACCTCCGCACCCTTCTGTATAGCGATAGTTCCCGTGCGCACCATCTCGATGATCCCGTAGGGAGCGATAAGCTCCTCAAAGCGGCGAAGATGCTCGTTTTTATCGCATATCTCGAGGGTCATGGTGCCCGTAGTAAGGTCGATGACGCGGGCATTCGCGATCTCACAGATGGTCATGATGTCCTGGCGCTTGTCCGCACCCGCAGCGACCTTGACCAGCAGAAGCTCCCTCGCCATGCACTCACCCTGGGCGAAGGTCTTTACCTTGATGACCTCCACCAGCTTATTGAGCTGTTTCTCGATCTGCTCAACGGTGTAATCATCGCCGTCGGCGATTATAGTAATGCGCGAAACGGCGGGGTCGTGCGTAGGACCCACCGCAAGGCTGTCTATGTTAAATCCGCGGCGGGAAAATAGTCCGCTTATGCGCGAGAGCACGCCGCTGTGATTCTCAACGAGTACCGAAATCGTGTGTTTCATTTTCAAATACCCTCCGTATCATATATTACATAATTATACAATAATCAATTTGCATATCTGTTAGATTTTCATGAATAATCAGTTAATTCCGTGGAATGTGCCGATATTTTATTCATATTCTCAGGTCAGAGAGTCGGGAAATCCTTGTCCACCGTTACTTCAACGAGCAGCAGCCCTTCGTCCTCCGCGAGCCGTTTTATGGCGGCGTCCATGCTCTCCTTATCGGTCACGCGCATAGACGGAATGCCGTAAGCCTCGGCGAGCTTGACGAAATCGGGGGAGCCGTCTAAGAATACCGCAGTCTGCCTGTCGCCGTAGCCCTTGGTCTGTAATTCGCGCACCATTCCGAGGCGGGTGTTTGTCATGACCACCAGCTTGACGGGAACTTCATGCTGTACCGCAGTCGCAAGCTCCATCATGGACATCTGCAAGGAACCGTCGCCGCAGATCGCGCAGACCGTTCTCTGCGGAGCCGCAAGCTTCGCGCCTATAGCCGCAGGGAGCGAATAGCCCATAGTGCCCATGCCGCCCGAGGTGATGAAGCGTCCCCTGTCCTCAAAGCGGTAGTCGGTACACGTCCAGATCTGATTCTGCCCTACGTCCGCACAGATAACGCTGTCATCGGGCATAGCTTTCGAGAGGGTGTCGATGAACAGCTTGGGATTCACCGTTCCCGCGGGAACATCGGCGAACACTTTTTCGGTGCGGAAGGTTTCAAGATGTGCGAGCCAATCATCATGCTTCGCAGGCTCGGCAATATCGAGCAGCTGACGCAGTACCAGCCTTGCGTCACCTACAAGCGGCAGATCGGCGCCGATGTTCTTGCCGATCTCGGCAGGGTCGATGTCGATGTGGATTATCCGCGTGGTCTTTTCGAGGGCAAGCGGAGTTTTCACCGCTCTGTCCCCGACCCTCGCGCCCACGAGGAATAGTGTATCACACTCCTGCACCGCGCGGTTGGCAGTCTTGACGCCGTGAGTTCCGATCATTCCGTAGAACAGCGGGTCGCCGCTCGGAAAAGCGGAAATGCCCATCATCGTGGTGATAACGGGGATCTGCATTTTCCGCGCAAGCCCGCGTACCTCCTCGATCGCTCCCGCCGCGAAAACGCCGCCGCCTACGCAGATCAGCGGCTTCTCGGCTTCGCAGAGTGCCTTGTAAACGCGCTTTACCTGCATTGGGTTGCCCTTGACCGTGGGCTTGTAGCCGCGGATATCCACCTTTTCGGGGTACTCAAAATCTATCTCCTCCCGCTGGACGTCCATCGGCACGTCGATCAGCACGGGACCCGGTCTGCCCGTTCCCGCTATGTAGAACGCCTCCTTGAAAATGCGGGGGATATCGTTCGGGTCGCTCACAAGATAGCTGTGCTTGACGAAGGGCTCCGCGGCACCCGTGATATCGGCTTCCTGGAAAGCATCGCTTCCGATCTGCTCGCGGTTCACCTGACCCGTAATGCAGATCAGAGGAACGCTGTCGGCGTATGCCGTTGCGATAGCCGTGATCAGATTCACCGCCCCGGGACCCGATGTCGCGATACAGACCGCGGGCTTTCCCGTGATACGCGCGTAGCCGCTCGCCTCGTGACCCGCGTTAGCCTCGTGCCTTACGAGAATGTGGCGGATATCCGTTTCAAGAAGTGCGTCATAAAAGGGGCAGATCGCCGCCCCGGGATAACCGAAGGCAACACTCACGCCCTCGGCGGTCAAACATTTAGCCATAGCCTGTGCAGCTGTGATCCTCATAAATAGCTCGCCTCCGATACATATTTCATTCTATTATACCACGATTCGCGGAGATTGTCAAGTGCATAAAAATAAGCGGACAACTGTCCGCTTTTTCTCCCTAATTGTTGTTCCACACCTCGTCGAGGGCGGCAGTTATGACTTCCCTGCCACACGCCATATCCGTGAGTTTTTCGATATTCTTAGCCGTAACGTAACGCCCCGTTCGGACGAGCCGCGCCGCGGTGTCCTCGTCCTCAAGCTCGCAGAGGGTCTTGAAAATGCGGTTGAAGCCGCGCTTTACGTAGTCCTCGGCTTCGGGGATACCCGCAAGACACATTCTCGCAACGATCGGGTTCTTGAATACGGGCTTTACCTTCTGGGAAAAGTCCCGCTCGACTATCATCTTCATGATGTAGTGATAGCCCGTGTGATCCCAGCTGCTTTCCCCCATATTTATATCAAGTTCGAGGTCTCCGCCCTTTTCCTCGCTTCGGCGGATAGTTACCCTTGCTCCGCCTTCGTTATAGCCGTAAAAAGCCTGAGTGCCCACCGCTATCGGCTTATCGGGGAGGATATAGTGAGTTATCCCTGCACAGCAGAAAGCATTGTCACATATACGCACAAGGCTTTCGGGAAGCTCTATTGTCTTTACGCCCGTAAGAAAGAAAGCATTCACGCCAATCTCGGTGACGCCCTCTGAGACTATGAATCTTTCGGGACCCATGTATTCTTCCAGCGCGTATCCCGCGCCGATCTTCGTGACACCCTCGGGAGTGGTGTATTCGCCGCCGCTGAAGCCTCTCATACTCATAAGTACGCCGTTTTCTATCCTCACATTCATTTTATCGTCCTCCTAAAAAAATGTTCTCTTTTCAAAGATATATCATATACAAGAATCTGATATTAACATAATATAAAATTTTAATAAAATAACATTATAATCATTTCAATGATGCAAAAAACACTGACGATTTAAGGACAGAAACGGCAAATTGCCCATGAAAAGTATGTGAAAAGGTCTTTTCAAATCGAAAAAAATGTGTTATAATGTATTAGATATGCATGACCTGCGGAAACAGAAGAAAGGAAAATCAGAGTATGGAAAAAATCTACGATCTCGGGATCGACGTAGGCTCTACCACCGTCAAGACGGTCATTCTGCTTGACGGCGAGATACTGTATACCAAATACGAAAGGCACTTCTCTAAAGTCAGAGAGACCGTTGCCGAACAGCTGAAGCTCATAAGCGACAAGTACCCCGCCGCGGTTTTCCGCACTGCCATCACGGGCTCGGCGGGGCTCGGTATCGCGCAGGCTTCGGGGATAGAGTTCGTGCAGGAGGTCTACTCGGCTTTCGTGGCGGTGAACAAGCGTTACCCCAAGACCGATGTAGTTGTCGAGCTCGGCGGCGAGGACGCTAAGATAATCTTTCTGACGGGCGGCGTGGAACAGCGCATGAACGGCTCATGTGCGGGTGGTACAGGCGCTTTCATCGACCAGATGGCACAGCTTCTCGGCGTTACGGCTGACACCCTCGATGAGATGTCCCTCAAAAGTACGCGGCTCTATCCGATAGCCTCCCGCTGCGGAGTTTTCGCAAAATCGGATATCCAGCCCCTGCTCAATCAGGGCGCAAAGAAAGAGGACATTGCCGCTTCGATCTTCCAGGCGGTCGTAGATCAGACCGTTTCGGGGCTTGCACAGGGACGGCGTATCGAGGGCAACGTGCTGTTTCTGGGCGGTCCGCTATCCTTCCTCAAAGGGCTTCGCCGCGCTTTCACGCAGACGCTGGGGCTTGACGAGGAGCACGCGAACTTCCCCGAGCTTGCGCCCTGCTTCATGGCTTACGGCTGCGCGCTCCGCGCAAATGAGCTCTCAAAGCCCATGAGCATTGACGAAACTCTGGACAAGATCGTAAATGCAAAGACCTCCGACAATATAGTTACGGGCAGACCTCTTTTCCGCGACCGTGAGGAATACGTGGAGTTCACTCACCGCCATAAGCAGTCAGACCTTAAATACGCGGATATCCGCACCTACGAGGGGGACGCTTACCTCGGCATAGACGCAGGCTCGACCACCACAAAGCTGGTACTCATTACCCCCGACGGCGGACTTCTTTATCAGCACTACTGCTCCAGCAAGGGTCAGCCCCTCGATATCATCGCTTCAAAGCTCGAGGAGATATACACCATTGCAAACCCCAAGCTGCGGATAAAGGCTTCGGCGGTCACGGGCTACGGCGAGGAACTTATCAAGTCGGGTCTCGGCATAGACTACGGCATAGTAGAGACAGTCGCCCACTACAAGGCGGCGGAGTTTTTCTGTCCGGACGTTGACTTCATAATCGACATCGGCGGGCAGGACATCAAGTGCTTCAAGATCAAGAACCACGCCATAGACAGCATAATGCTCAATGAGGCTTGCTCATCGGGCTGCGGCTCGTTCATACAGACATTCGCGCAGGCTATGGGCTATGAGATAGCCGATTTTGCGACCCTCGGGCTTTTCGCAAAAGCTCCCGTGGAGCTGGGCTCGCGCTGTACGGTATTCATGAACAGCTCCGTAAAGCAGGCGCAGAAGGACGGCGCTTCTGTGGAGGACATCTCGGCGGGGCTTTCCTCCTCTATCATCAAAAATGCGGTCTACAAGGTCATCCGCGCAAAGTCAATAGACGAACTTGGAACGAACATAGTCGTTCAGGGCGGAACGTTCTTAAACGACGCAGTGCTGCGCTCCTTTGAGCTGGAGCTTGGGAGGAATGTTATAAGACCTGCCATTGCGGGACTGATGGGAGCCTTCGGCTGTGCGCTGTTCGCCAAAGAAAAATCCAAAAATACGGACGGTATTTCGGGCGTTCTGAATTTGGAACAGCTAAAGGACTTCGCTTACAACTCCATGCAGGCTCAGTGCAAGGGCTGCACCGCCCACTGCAACCTCACGATAATACGCTTCTCGGACGGCAGGCGCTACGTTTCGGGCAACCGCTGTGAGCGCGGCGCGGGCATAAAGCTCGAAAACAAGACCGAGAATATGTTCGAGTACAAGCTGAACAAGCTCTACTCCTACGGCGAGCGCAAGCCCGCGGGCACTCCCCGCGCGAGGGTCGGGCTGCCCATGACCCTCAGCTACTACGATATGCTCCCCTTCTTCCACACGCTTTTCACGGAGCTGGGCTTTGAGGTAGTGCTTTCCGACGAATCCACCCGCGACACCTACTACAAGGGTCAGCACACCATACCTTCCGACACCGTATGTTATCCCGCAAAGCTGGCTCACGGACATATCATCGACTTGCTCGAAAAGGGCGTGGACTTTATCTTCTACCCCTGCATGAGCTACAACATAGACGAGGGACAGGCGGATAACCACTATAACTGCCCCGTCGTTGCTTACTATCCAGAGCTTCTGAAAGCCAACATTCCCGAACTTAACGACGCGAATTTCATCTCGCCGTATCTCGATATAAACTACAAGCGCAACACCGCTCACAACCTCGCTAAGGTGCTGAAGCCTTACGGCGTCACCGAAAAGCAGATAATGCTGAAGCTCAACGCCGCCTACACCGAGCAGGTGCGCTACAAGAAGAGCAACGAGCAGAAGGCGCTCGAAATTATCCGCGAAGCACGCTCCAAGGGGCAGCGGATAATCGTCCTCGCGGGAAGACCTTATCACGTCGATAAGGAGATAAACCACGGTATCCACAAGCTCATCACCTCGCTTGGATTCGCGGTCGTTACCGAAGACAGCGTTGCGGCGCTCGTGGACGCTCCGCCAATAGACGTGCTGAATCAGTGGACTTATCACGCAAGGCTCTACCGCGCCGCGGAATATGTCTGCCGCAATAAGGATATGCAGCTCGTACAGCTCGTTTCCTTCGGCTGCGGCATAGACGCCGTGACCACCGATGAAGTGAGGGCTATACTCGAGGAAAAGGGCAAGCTCTACACACAGCTCAAAATAGACGAAATAACGAACCTCGGCGCCGCGAAGATAAGGCTTCGCTCCCTCGCCGCGGCTCTCGAAGAAAAAGAAACCAACGAAGAAAGGAGCAGGACAGCCGTATGAGCGACAAGCTACAGAAGCAATACTCCGACCGCGTGAAACGCACCACATTCACCGAGGAGATGAAAAAGGACTACACGATACTCGTGCCCGATATGCTGCCTATCCACTTCAATCTGATAATCAAGGCATACGCGCATTTCGGCTACAAAATGGAGCTGCTCACCAACCGCGAGCGGGTCGTAATTGACGAAGGCTTGAAGAACACCCACAACGACGCCTGCTACCCCGCGCTGCTGGTCATAGGACAATTCATGGAAGCGCTCAAAAGCGGGCGCTACGATGTGAACAAGACCGCGCTGCTTATCTCACAAACGGGAGGCGGCTGCCGCGCTTCAAACTACATATACCTTATACGCAAAGCGATCTCCACGGAGTTCCCGCAGGTGCCCGTTATATCACTGAATTTCAGCGGTCTTGAACCGAACCCCGCATTTCCTATGACCATACCGATAATCATGCGCCTGATCTACAGCGTTCTTTACGGTGATATGCTCATGCTGCTGTACAACCAGTGCAAGCCTTACGAGCTGGAAGCGGGCAGCACAGACAAGCTGCTTGCAAGGTGGGAACACAGGGTCGGAAAGCTCATGGGCGAAAAGAGCAGGTTCATGCAGACCAAGCGCATTTACAGGGCAATGCTCCGCGACTTCGCGGCGCTGCCGAGAAGCAAGGAGAATAAACCGCGTGTGGGTATCGTGGGTGAGATATACGTGAAGTATTCCCCCCTTGCGAACAACGATCTGAACAGCTTCCTCATCTCCGAGGGCTGCGAGCCCAATGTACCCGGGCTTCTGGACTTCGTGCTCTACTGCGCCTCCGACCTCATCAACGACGCGGGGCTTTATGACATCAAGACCATGCGTACCTATGCCTATATGATAGGCTACGATGTGCTTTACAAGTTCCAGAAGGAGCAGATAAAGGTCATCGAGGAGCAGGGCGTGTTCTTCCCTCCCCACGACTTCGAGCACCTCCGCGAGGCTGCCGATAAGTACATGAATCAGGGCGTTAAGATGGGTGAAGGCTGGCTCATAACCGCCGAGATGGCTGCACTTGCGGAGACAGGTACCGAGAATATCATCTGCACCCAGCCTTTCGGCTGCCTGCCGAACCACATCGTCGCCAAGGGCATGAGCCGCGTTATCAAGCAGGCGTACCCGAATGCGAACATTGTTGCCATAGACTACGACCCCGGCGCCACAAAGGTCAATCAGGAGAACCGTATCAAGCTCATGCTGGCAAACGCCCGCAAGCCTCAGTAAACACAAGTTCGCCCCGAACATCGGGAACAGCGAAGATACGCTCTTGCCGATACAATAACAATGCCCCGAAGCGATAAAATGCTTCGGGGCTGTTTTTCTGTTTTCTTTAGAACAACACTCATCTCCCGCCGACTGTTGAAACTGCGGGGGAATTTTGTTCGGCAGCAGCTCCTCCAAGCTGCCTATAGGTCCTAACTATCAGGAAAAGCGAAGCTGCAAAGGTCAATATATCCGACAGGGGCATGGAGTACAGCACACCGTCAAGACCAAAAGTTCTCGGAAGAAGCATTGCAAATCCCACACCAAAAACTATCTCTCTTATCATCGAGAGTGCAGTGGATTCTGCTGCTTTTCCCATAGCCTGCAAAAAGATGAAGCACGCCTTGTTCACACAGGCAAAGATCATCATGCAGAGGTATATCCTGAATGCGTGTATTGCGAAATCGGTGTAGTAGCTGCTCTCGTTGGCGGCGCCGAATACGGCGATCAGTTTATCGGGGAACAGCTCGACGATCAGAAGCGCCGCTGCGCCGACCGAGGCTTCGGCTATGAGAAGCCTCGTAAAAAGGTCCCTCACACGGCTTTTCAGACCCGCCCCCATATTGAAACCGACTATCGGTATGCAGCCCGCTGCCATTCCTACGACAATAGAAATGACGATCTGGAAAAACTTCATTACTATCCCGACCAATGCCATAGGTATCTGTGCATACTGCTCCTGACCAAAGACCACATCAGCGGCGCCGTATTTGCGTATCATGTTGTTTATTGCAGCCATAGCAGCGACAAGAGATATCTGCGATAAAAAGCTGGTAAGACCGAGCGTCAGCGTTTTACGGATAATGGTGTTCTCGGGCTTGAAGTCACAGAGTGAGGGCTTCACGAGCTTCATATGCATAAGATACCATACAGCGAGAACAGCCGTCACGATCTGTCCTATGACTGTTGCGACCGCTGCGCCCATCATCCCCCACTTGAATGTAAAAATGAAGATGGGGTCGAGTATGATATTCAGCACAGCCCCCGCGAGAGTGGAAATCATCGCAAAGCGAGGGCTGCCATCCGCTCGGATAACGGGGTTAATCGCCTGCCCGAACATATAAAATGGTATGCCGAGGGAGATGTAGAAGAAGTATTCCTTAGAGTGGCGAAAAGTCTCGGGGTTAACGGTACCGCCGAACATGGAAATTATCGCGTCCCCAAAGATCAGATAGATCGCACACAACAGAAGCCCACAGGCGGCGGTCAGGACTACCGAATTTCCGACGCTCCTTTTCGCCTTCTCGGGTGCGTTCATTCCGAGACTGAGGCTAACAAAGGCGCAGCAGCCGTCGCCTATCATGACGGCGATCGCAAGGGCTATGACCGTCAGCGGAAATACGACCGTGTTCGCCGCGTTGCCGTAAGAGCCGAGATAATCGGCGTTCGCTATAAAGATCTGATCGACGATGTTGTAAAGCGCTCCCACAAGAAGCGAGATCACGCAGGGGACGGCGTATTTTTTCATCAGCCCGCCGACAGGCTCTGTACCGAGAAAACGATCTGCTGTATTTTCCATTTCTTTTCCTCCTATAGCAATCCAAGAAAATATCAGCACAAATCTTTCGGATATAATTTCCCTTGCAGTGCGACAGCACGGCTGCGGTCGTTTTCCTTGCACTGTGAAATTTTCTCTCGAAATCTTTATGCTGCTATTTTCTTGGATTGCTATAAAAAGCGCCGAAAGCATTTTGCCCTCGCCGCAGTTCCAAAAATAAAAAACGTGCAGCAAAAAACCGGACTTACGCAGTTTATTGCTACACGTTTCAATAGTTATTATAACACTTTTTTTCGTAAATTTCAAATGGTGATACTGCACAAAGTTTCATGCCGAGATCGACCGTAAATCTGTCAGCCGAGATGATCCCTCATGCTCGCTACCGAGATCAGCAGCGTTGAGGAATTGTGCAGGAATGCTGAGGTCGCGGGGGATAAGATACCCGCGGCTCCCAGTGCCATCAATCCAAAATTGAAGCCTATGATCGTGCGGTAATTGCTGTTGATACGCTTCATCAGCGCCGCCGATAACTCCCGCAGGGTCAGCAGGCAGCTGAGATCTTCTGCGGAAATGGTGATGTCCGCGACCTCACGCGCTATAGCCGCGCCGCTGCTTATGGCAACGCCCGCGTCGGCTTCGGAAAGCGCGGGAGAATCGTTCACGCCGTCGCCCACCATGATGACCTTTCTGCCGCTCTCGCGCTCACGGCGGATAAATCCCGCCTTGTCCTCGGGAAGCACCTCGGCATAGAACTCGTCCGCTCCGACAGCTTCCGCAACGGCTTTCGCGGTGCGTTTACTGTCCCCCGTCATCATAACTATCTTGCTGATTCCAAGTTTTCTGAGCCCCGCAAGCACCTCCCTCGCTTCTTCTCTGATAGGGTCTTCAATGCAAATGACCGCCGCAAGAACTCCGCCGACCGCTAAGAACAGATGAGAATACTGTTCGGGCAGTGTATCGAATTTATCCTGTTCACCCTCGGGGATAGCGCATTTTTCGTCCTCGAACACAAAATGATAGCTTCCAAGCACTACCTTCACGCCCTGTATAGAGCTTGCGATCCCGTGAGCGACCACGTACTGAACCTCGCTGTGAAGCTCCTCGTGTACAAGTCCTTGTTCACTCGCCACTCTTACGACCGCATTCGCTATCGAATGAGGATAATGCTCCTCAAGGCAGGCTGCAAGCCGCAGAGCTTCCTTCTCGTCGTTCTCGCCGAAGGGTATCACCCTTGCCACCTTTGGCTCGGAGTAAGTCAGTGTACCCGTCTTGTCAAATATGATAGTGTCGGCATCGGCAACAGCTTCAAGGAACTTCCCGCCCTTTACAGTGATACCGTAAGTCTGACCCTCGCGCATAGCGGAAAGGACCGATATGGGCATAGCCAGCTTCAACGCGCAGGAGAAGTCCACCATGAGGATAGACACAGCTTTGGTAGCATTGCGGGTCAGCAGATATGTAAGCAAAGTGCCGCCCAGACAGTAAGGTACCAACTTGTCCGCAAGGTGTGATGCGCGGCTCTCGACCTCGGATTTGAGCTTCTCGCTCTCCTCTATCATCTTGACTATACGATCGTACTTGCCGGTGCCCGTGACCTTATCCGCGACAACAACACAGCTTCCCTCTTCGACGACCGTACCCGCGTAGACATAGCTGCCCGCGCTCTTGTGTACGGGCAGAGCCTCACCTGTCAGAGAAGCCTGATTGACTTCCGCCTCGCCGCCTATAACTATACCGTCAAGGGGTATCATGCTGCCTGTGCGGACGATGAGTTCATCGCCGACACGCACCTGCTTTATCGGTACAAGAAGCTCGGTATCTCCGCTTCTGAGCCAAACCTTTTCGACACCCAGGGACATAGTTCTTGCAAGGTCGTCCACGGATTTCTTATGCGTCCAGTCCTCCAGCATATCGCCGAGACCCAGCATGAACATAACGGAGGAAGCGGTCTTCTGATCTCCCCGCAGCAGAGAAACGCTTATCGCTACCGCGTCGAGAAGAGATACCTCTATCCTGCCCCTGAACAGAGCTTTGAGGGCGGTCTTGACGTAACCCATAGCCTTCATGACAGAAAATGCCATTCTCACCGGCGCGGGGATAATGCTCTTCACGATCGCCCGCTTGACGAGCATATAGAAAAGCCTGTCCTCAAACTCGCGGTCAAGCTCCCTTCCCGTATGCTCGGGAACGAGCGCCGCAGTCTCCTTGTCATTGTAAGAGAAAGCCGAGAGCGCCGAGATGACTCCGCGACGGTCGCTGTGGAGTATCACCGCGTCACCCGTCCGTTCGTATACCCTTACATCGGTCACAAAGGACTTGGAACGCAGATAGTATTCCAGCATATCCGCCTGTGCAGAGGTCATTCTGCTTCGCATGACGTGAACGCGGATACGCCCCCTCGACTCGTGGACTATCTTACACTTCATCAGCCTTAGCTTCCTTTTCTTCGGCGTCCTCGGTGCTGTCGAAGATGATCTCCTCGTCGTCAGCCTCGGCTGCCTTTTCCTCGTTTATCTCCTTGGCGTCGGCTAAGATATCTCCGCAGCCCTCATACAGCTTCGTAACGCCCTCCATGATGCTGTCCTTGCAGCGGAGCGCGGCTGCTGTGGTGTGAGTATAAACGGTCTTTGCGGCCTTGCTCGATATGATCTTGACGCCCACGGTGCTTGCGAGCATACCTCCTACGAATATCGCTGCCTTTCCCCAGAATACCATAATGATCTTCCTTTCTTTATCAAATATGATGAACGGGAGGGACACTTCCCTCCCGATACATTTACTGTTTAACCCCGTGACACTTTCCGTGCATGGCACAGTTAGCACAGCCGCAGCCGCAGCTGCCCTTGCCCGACTTCTTATCCTTAATAAGAGAATAAGCCGCAAACGCAATTATCGCTATAACGATAAGCGCAACTATTATGCTTCCGAGATTTGCTCCGAGCCATACCATAAATGTCACTTCCTTTTTACAGATCAGACCTTGCTGCCCGCTAATCCGAGCTTCTTGCCGAGCTTGGTGGATTCCTTGTATGGTCTTGCGAGCATATAGATCATTCCGACTACTATCGCAATAGCGACGATCAAGCCTATCACGTTCACATTGCCCGTGAATACGCTGCCGATCTGATATATCGCAAGCGCTACGGCATATCCGAACGCGCACTGATAGCCGATAGCGAATGCTGTCCACTTGGGGTTGTTCATCTCACGCCTGATAGCTCCTATAGCCGCAAAGCAGGGAGCGTTCAGCAGGTTGAATGCGAGGAATGCATAGCCCGCAAGCGGAGTAAGACCCTCGAAGTCGAGCACGCCGAATACGCCGACTACCTCTTCCTTTGCCACAAGTCCCATTACCGTCGCAACGGTTGCCGCAGCGTCGCCGAAGCCCAGCGGAGCGAAAATGAACTTGATCGAGTTTCCGATGTGACCGAGTATGGAATCGGCAAGCTCCATATCGGGGTAGAAACCGAATGAGCCGCCGCCTGCCCAGCCATGTACCTTGCCTGCCCAGATGATAATGGACGAAAGAAGTATGACGGTGCCCGCTTTCTTGATGAACGACCAGCCGCGCTCCCACATGGAACGCAGTACAGCGCTGACTGTAGGCATATGGTATGCGGGAAGCTCCATTACGAAGGGAGCGGGGTCGCCCGCGAAAGCCTTGGTCTTTTTGAGCATTATGCCCGAAACGATTATCGCTGCCATTCCGAGGAAGTAGGCGCTGGGTCCTACCCACCATGCGCCGCCGAACAGTGCTACCGCAATCATCGAGATGATAGGCAGCTTTGCGCCGCAGGGGATAAATGTTGTTGTCATGATGGTCATGCGGCGGTCGCGCTCATTTTCTATGGTGCGTGACGCCATTATCCCGGGAACTCCGCAGCCCGTGCCTATGAGTATCGGGATAAAGGATTTGCCCGAAAGTCCGAAGCGTCTGAATATCCTGTCCATAATGAACGCCACGCGGGACATATATCCGCAGGCTTCAAGGAAGGCTAAGAATATGAACAGCACCAGCATCTGCGGCAGGAAGCCGAGAACAGCTCCGACGCCGCCCACGATGCCTTCAAGAATAAGGCTCTTGAGCCATTCGTTGCAGTTTATCTTGTCAAGACCGCTTTCCACCAATGAGGGAATGCCCGGAACCCATGTGCCGTACTCCGCAGGGTCAGGGGAGGTGAACTCGCCCTCATCATCAAGGGCTTCACCGAGAGCGGTGTTGATGTCATATACCGCTCCGCCCGCTGCTTCGTGTTTGTAGAACTCGTCTGCGTATGAGCCGTAGCTTTCCTCGAAGGCGTCGAAATCCCTGTCCTCGAAGGCTGCCTGAAGCTCGCCTGCGCCCTTAATGCTTTCGTCCGCGGCAGCGGCTTCGATAACGGCGCCCACCTCGTCGGTGAAAACGTACTGCGAAGCCCATGCGTCCTTGTCGTCCTCATATGTACCGCTCATGCCGAACAGGTGGAAGCCGTCGCCGAACAGACCGTCGTTAGCCCAGTCTGTAGCCCATGAGCCCACCGTCGTCACCGAGAAGTAGTAGACGATTATCATAATGACCGCGAATATCGGCAGACCGAGCCAGCGGTTCGTAACTATCCTGTCTATCTTGTCCGAGGTACTGAGAGCGCCCGCGTTCTTCTTGACATAGCAGCCGTCAATTATACTTGCTATGTAATTGTAGCGCTCGTTGGTGATTATAGACTCGGAGTCGTCGTCCATCTCCTTCTCGACCGACTCGATATCGGAGCTTATATGCTCTAAGGTCAGCGCGGGGAGAGCCAGCTGCTCCAAAACCTTTTCGTCCCGTTCAAACAGCTTGATAGCGTACCAGCGCTGCTGCTCCTCGGGCATATCGTGAACGCAGGCTTCCTCGATGTGAGCCAGCGCGTGTTCGATAGAGCCGTCGAATCTGTGTACAGCGCCCTTATGCTTGCTGCCTGCCGCTTCGATGGCAGCCTCAGCCGCTTCGAGAACGCCGTCGCCTTTAAGTGCCGAGATATTGACCACCTTGCAGCCCAGAGACTTCGAGAGCTTGTCAAAGTCTATCATATCGCCGTTCTTGTTGACAATATCCATCATATTGATGGCAACAACAACGGGGATCCCAAGCTCCGTGAGCTGAGTTGTGAGGTAGAGATTCCTTTCGAGATTCGTGCCGTCGATTATGTTAAGGATAGCATCGGGACGCTCACCTATAAGATAATTTCTCGCCACGACCTCCTCAAGGGTATAGGGCGAAAGCGAGTAGATACCCGGCAGGTCAGTCACTATGACATCACTGTGCTTTTTGAGCTTGCCCTCTTTCTTCTCAACGGTAACTCCCGGCCAGTTCCCGACGAACTGATTCGAGCCCGTCAGCGCATTGAAAAGCGTTGTCTTGCCGCAGTTCGGGTTGCCCGCAAGTGCTATCCTGATAGCTGCACTCATTATGAGATGCCTCCTCTTTCTGTTAGCGTCAACTTATTGTCGTGAACCTCCGCTAACCGTATGTTTTAGATATACCGCGGCAGACCCATACAGCCGCGGCGTGTAAACTTATTATATTCTCGGACGATCACTCGACCTCGATCATTTCGGCGTCCGCCTTGCGGAGCGAAAGCTCATATCCGCGAACTGTTACCTCTATCGGGTCGCCCAGAGGAGCTACCTTGCGAACAGTAACGGTGGTGCCCTTTGTGAGCCCCATGTCCATTATCCTGCGCTTCACGGCACCTTCGCCCTTGAGCTTCTTAACTTTGACGGTATCGCCTATCCTGACTTCTTTAAGTGTCATGACGCTTCCCCCTCAGACCATTATCTTCATTGCGAGCTCACGGCTCACGGCAACTCTTGTTTCCTTCACATTAACGATCATATTCCCGCCCATAACGGAGATGACCGTCACCTTTCCGCCCACGGCAAAGCCCAAGTCTTCAAGGTGCTTTTTCACTTCGGGATTCCCGCCTATCCTTGTGATAGTATAGGTCTCGCCGACGCTTGCGGATAAAAGCGGCATATAGGATACCTCCTTTAAAATTAGCTTTATCTAACTACTTAATATAAGTATACAACTAAAGTAAGTTTATGTCAAGTGCCTGCAAAAAATTTGTCGAACACGCACTAAAATCCAACAAATAACACCATTTATTTTTTGCACAACCCCAAAAGACCGCCGACTATTCGGTCGGCAGCCTTCTGCGATACTTTTATGAAAAGGGAAAAGCTGATATGATCTTTGCTTATGCGAGCTGCTTGCCCAGTTCGCGGCACTTAGCAAGTGTGTAATCGTCGGGGGTGTTGTTGCAGATAAGACCCTCGCCGCCGACCACTTCGGCACCAGCAGCTTTTACTCTGTCAGCCCAAAGGCGCATCCACTCTCCGTCGCCCCAGTCATAGGAACCGAAAAGCGCGATCTTCTTGCCGCTTATCTTGCCCTCGATGCCCGAGAAGAAGGGCTCGAATTCGCTGTCCTCCAGCTCCTCGGCGCCCATCGCGGGACAGCCCAAAGCAAGAGCTTCGTAGTCAGCAACGTCGCCGTCGAAAGCCGATACCTGTACCGCCTGAACGCCTGCGCCCTCGGCTACCGCGTTGGCCATAGCCTCGGTGTTGCCCGTGCCGCTCCAATAAATAACTGCTGTTTTCATTTATATTACCTCCAAAGGTTAGAATTGACCCGATCATGCCACGCAGGCGCATAATTCCTTTCCGCTCGCAAGCTCGCCGCAGAGCCTTATCCTGCACTGCTCGTAGCGCTCGAAAAGCTCCTTCGCCCGCTCCACATCACCGTAGACCTTCCACACTCCGCACAACTTGCAGCGCTGTCCGCAGTTGCGGATAAAGCCCTTGACGTCTTCGAGGGGATAGCCCAAGAATATCCCGATCTCGTGAGGAAATTCGCTTTGTGAGAGCCTTGCGCAAAGCCTGTCAAGACATTCCTCAATACCGTAACTCCGCAAGTAACCCTGTTCCGCAAGAAAATCTCTCACGCCCTCGGCTTCGAGGGCTTCCGCAAGGAGCCTGCGGTGGTATACATACAGAAGTTTCCTCTCGGCACATCGGCTCACGGTGCGGACGCCTATCTCGCTGCCGTAGTGCTTCTGTTCTATCATGGCAGCTCCGCCCGCGAGGTCGTATTCCCTCACCGAAGGCGTAAGCAAACTTCCGCACTTTTCTCCCAAGAGCGTAGGTGCCGCATGGAATGCGAGTATTTTTTCAAAACGGCGGGTCTCATCAACTGACATGATATCACCTCTGTAGTTAGTATTGGCTAACTGCATTTCAAAATAATAAGCAATCAAGCTGCTTGCACTTAGTTAGCTTTATCTAACCGCATATATATGATACCACATCAAGTCACCATTGTCAACATCGGGAACGAAAATTTACATTTTATTCACAATTATGTCTTTTGACTTTTTGACACCGCTTTCCGCAAATACTACAAATAATCATTGTTACCAATACCAAGATTTAGAAGTTATGCCGTTGACAAATCAACTTCACCTATGATATAATGATGATAGGTTAGTTTAAGCTAACTATAAAAGAATGGGAGGGAAAGACATGAACGCATTATCGCCTGCCGCTGAGGGTCTGCTGATACCCTTTGCGGGAACGACACTCGGATCGGCTTGTGTATTTTTTATAAGGGAGCAGCTCGGGACTACCGTACAGCGCGTGCTGACGGGATTCGCGGCGGGGGTAATGACTGCGGCAAGCGTCTGGAGCCTGCTTATCCCCGCCCTCGAACAGTCTGAGGAAACTATGGGCAGGCTTGCATTTATCCCCGCTGTGGTCGGTTTTCTGCCGGGGATATTCTTCCTCCTGCTGCTCGATGAGCTGATACCCCACCTTCACATCGGAAGCGATAAAGCCGAGGGTATAAAGACAAGGCTCTCCAGCAATACCATGATGCTTCTTGCGGTGACGCTGCACAATATTCCCGAGGGAATGGCTGTCGGAGTGGTATACGCGGGTGTCAGATACGGGAGCATTTCCGCTGCAGGAGCGCTCGCGCTGGCTGCCGGTATAGCGATACAGAATTTTCCAGAGGGCGCTATCATCTCAATGCCCCTCCGTGCGGGAGGTATGAGCCGCAAAAAAGCATTTCTTCTCGGTACGCTTTCGGGAGCTGTCGAGCCCGTGGGAGCGCTGCTCACCATTATGGCGGCGGGTATCATAGTTCCCGCTATGCACTATCTTCTGAGCTTCGCTGCGGGAGCTATGATATATGTGGTGGTAGAGGAACTTATCCCCGAGATGTCCGAGGGCGAACATTCCAACGTGGGGACGATATCCTTCGCCTTCGGCTTTGCGGTCATGATGATACTGGACGTAGCACTGGGATAATGGATAATCGAAAAGATAAAGGAGAGAATGAGATATGAGCGAAACAGCTGTTGAATTTAAGGACGTAGTCAGGATATTCGGTAAGGGCGACGGTGCGCAGACCGCTGTCGATCACGTCAGCTTTACCATTGATAAGGGAGAGTTCGTGGTGATACTCGGTCAGTCGGGTGCGGGAAAATCCACCGTGCTCAATATGCTGGGAGGCATGGACGTCCCCACCGAGGGCAAGGTCATCGTTGACGGGCGGGAGATATCCTCCTTCAACGATAAGCAGCTTTCAGCCTACCGCGCCGATACCATAGGCTTCATCTTCCAGTTCTATAACCTTATCCCGGGACTGACCGCCTATGAGAACGTAGCGCTGGTCAAGGACATACGCAAGAACGCTCTCGATGCAAACGCCATGCTCGACCGCGTGGGGCTTTCCGACCAGAAGAACAAATTTCCCTCGCAGATGTCGGGCGGTCAGCAGCAGAGGGTCTCCATCGCCCGCGCACTCGCAAAAGACCCCAAGATAATCTTAGGCGACGAGCCGACGGGAGCGCTCGATTCCGAAACGGGCAAGCTGATAATAGACCTGCTCCAGAAACTCTCCACCGAGGGCGGGAATACAGTCATTCTCGTGACCCATAACGCCGATATCGCCAAGTGCGCCAACAAGGTCATCCACATGAGAAACGGCAAGATCAAATCCATCAAGACTAACGATTCTCCCCTCTCGGCAGACGAGATCGAGTGGTAAGGAGGACAAAAAATGCTGAAGAAAAAAATGATGCGCGATATCAGGGGCAGCTTCGCGCAGTTCTTTTCGATATTCATTCTCGCGGTAGTGGCGATGTGGTGCTTCACGGGCTTTCAGTCGGACGTCATAGGCGGACGGAGAGCTCAGGAAAATTTTGCCCAGAAGTCCAATTTTTCGGACGGTTGGATATACGGGAGCGGCTTTGAAAAAGAACAAGCCGACAAGATACGCGGCATAGACGGCATAAATAACGTTCAGCTCCGCTGCGAAATGCTCGGAAAAGCCGACGAGAAATACAACACCGCCGAGATATGGTGCTATTTTGAGGACGAGAACATAGTCACCAAGCCCTACAGCGTGAGCGGTACGGAGTTCGACCCCGACGATCCCGACGGAATATGGCTCTTTGAAGCCTTCGCCGATATCTGGGGCATAAAAACGGGCGACAAATTCACCGTTCATGTGATGGGACAGGACATAGAAAAAGAGGTCAAGGGGCTCATCATGAGCGCCGAGAGATCTTTCAACTGCGCTTCGAGCGATACCGACACCGACTTCCACAACATAGGCTTCGTGTATCTTTCCGTCAAGGCTCTCCCAGAGGAATACAGGTTCTTTAACGAAATGGTATTTACCTGCGAGGGCAACGCGCTGTCCTATGAAAACAAGATATCCGATGCACTTGACGGAGGATACTCCTTCATCGCGGACAGAAAGAGCATTGACTCATATAACCGCCTTGTAGACGAACTGAACCAGCACGACGGGTTCTCCTACATATTCTCATTCATTTTCGTGGCGATAGCCCTCCTCGTCATAACCACCACCATGAAGCGAATGGTGGCGCAGCAGCGCACACAGATAGGCACTCTGAACGCTCTCGGAATGAAGACCCGCAAGATCATGATCCATTATCTTAGCTACAGCTTCCTGCTCTCGCTGACGGGCTGTATCGCGGGAATGGTGCTCGGCATATACACCTTCGGCAGGATCATGATAGATATGTTCTCGGGCTTCTACCGCATTCCCGACTGGCGCGGCGGCTTCGACTACAAGAGTGTAGCAGTGGCGGCGCTGATAGTCCTTTTCTGCACGGGAACTTCCTATTTCAGCTGCCGTCAGATATTGAAGATACACCCCTCAGAAGCACTCCGTCCCGCCGCGGCAAAGAGCGCAAAGCCCTGCATTTTCGAGAAGCTCCCCTTCTGGAACAAGCTAGGATTCACCGCAAGGTACAGCCTTCGTGACATCTCACGCTCGAAAATGCGCGCATTCATGGGTATCTTCGGCACCTGCATGGGCATGATAGTCATGACCCTCGGGCTCGGGGCATTCGATACCCTCGGCTACGTAAGAGGCTGGTACTTCGACGACATTCAGAACTACAGCAGTCAGGTCATCTTCTCCGACAAATGCTCCATCGCCGACGCAGAAGAGCTTTCCGAAAAGTACGACGGTGAGCTGGTGGGAATGGAACTTATCTCCATAGCCGCAAGCGACCACCCCGTTTCCGATGACATCATCAGCTGCAAGCTCTCGATCACCGAGGGCAAGGGGCTGTTCTGCGTGTCCGACACCGAACTGAACGTGGAGCCGCTGCCGAAAGGAACAGTGGCGCTGACCATGAAGCAGGCTGCGAAGCTGGGGCTGAAAAAGGGCGACAGCGTTTACCGCAAGACCACCGACGGGAGCAAATGGATAGAGAGCAAGATAGGTCTCATTTCCCGCCACCCCTCGATAACGGGTATCACCATTCTCCGCGAGGACTACGAGGATGAAGGCTTTGAGTTTGTCCCGCAGATGCTCGTGACACGGAAAGACTGCTCGGAGCTGAAAGGGAACGAGCTCGTTTCAGCCGTTCACAGCATGGACGACCTGAAAACCGCCTTCGACAAGACTATGGAGGTCATGGATATCCTTGTCTACTTCATGGTGTTCTTCTCGGCGCTGCTCATAATCATAGTGCTTTACAACTCGGGCAACCTCAGCTTCAACGAACGCGAGAAGGAGTTCGCCACCCTCAAGGTGCTGGGCTTCGGCACTCCCCGCGTCAGAAAACTCATATCCGTACAGAACCTCTGGCTTTCGCTTATTGGAGCTGTCTGCGGGATACCATTCGGACAGAAAGCCTTGCAGGCGATGATGGATTCAAACGGCGACTCCATCGACTGGCCATGCTATATAAACCCGCTCACTTATACCCTCGCGGGCGCTTTCGTAATGCTGATATCGCTTCTTGTGGGCTTTATGTTCTCGAAGCGTATCAAACGCATAGATATGCCCTCGGTACTGAAAGGAATGGAATGATATGTATAAAACTACCGCAAAAATAGACGGAATGATGTGCGGAATGTGCGAAGCACACGTCAACGACGCCATTCGCGCAAAGCTCGTCACCAAAAAAGTCACCTCCTCCCACAAAAAAGGCGAGACAGTGGTGATAGCCGAGAACGCCTTCACCGCCGAACAACTCTCTGCCGCCCTCGACGGGTCGGGCTACAAGGTGCTTTCCGCAAGATCCGAGCCCTACGAGAAAAAGGGATTGTTCTTCCGCAGATAACAACAAACGGAGATGAGCCGTGAGCCTGTCTCCGTTTGTTTTATATGGCGATCTCGGTGATCTCCTCTATAAATTCGGGGCGGTAGACTCTGTCCCCGACCGTGACGGAATCCTCTGCAAGAACGATCTCAACACCGCTCACCGTCACGCGAAAGCCCCCGTCTGAAGGCTCTATGAGCGCTCCGTAAGCGGACAGCTTCTGCGGCATATACGCGGCGGCGGCACTTACCCTCGGCTGCTCGGCAAGATCCTTGCCATATGCGTCAAGGGTCTTTTCGGATTTCTCGCCTTCGGAAGCGGTGAATACGCAGACGTTCGGTGAGTGGAGCTTCTCTGTCATTCGCGCGGCGGAGTAAGCGGCGCTCCCGCCCGCGCCCATGTCGTATATGAGAGAATCGCCGTCCGAAAGCAGCAGCACCGAATACCCCCGCGATGAGGTCGTAGGAAATACTATCAGCCTGTCGGAGGGCGGCTTGCTTCCCACAAATACGGCAAGAACGCATATCATGAGATACAGCCCCATGCATTTTGCGATGTCGTCAGGACGGCGTTTCTTCACGAGAGCCGCACTCACAAATACTGCGGTTGCGATAAGTCCCCACGCCGCAAAGAGTTCCATGCGATATGTGCCCGCATAGGTGAACGGCGCGGCTGTGACGGCTTTGCAGAGCTTTATCGTCAGCGCGGCGAGAACATCTGCGAGCTTTACAGCGGGAACGAGCAGTCCGCCCGTGAGCGTGAACAGGAAAACAAGGTACAGACACAGCGTACATATCGGTATCAGCAGCAGATCGGAGAGCGGCGCTATAAGCGATATCTCCGAAAAGCTCATGGCACATATGGGCATGGCAGCGACGCACACACATATACAAGCGACCATGTGCTTCAAGGTGGGATTCTTTACCCGCCCTCTTGTGATCGCGGGCGCGAGGGCTCCGAAGGCAGCAGCCGCGGCGAATGAGAGCTGAAAGGATAACGATGTCACCGCAAAGGGATTTGCAAGGGTTATGAGTATTGCGGCGATACCGAGGGAGTTTGCGCTGTCTCCGTGACGTCGGAAGAACACCGCCGTCAGCGATACGCTCATCATCAGCGACGCCCTCAGCACCGATGGCGTGAAGCCCGCGAACATAGCAAACAGCAGTATCGCACCGATGGATATTACTCCGCCGAACCTCTGCGATATCGGCAGTCTGCCGAGCAGGAGCGAAAGAAAAGACACAAGGATAACGATATGCGTACCCGACACCGCAAAGAGATGACCTATCCCTGCGCGGTAGACCGCGGAGTTCGTGCTTTGTTCGAGCCGCGACTTATCTGCGCAGAGCATGGCGGCGATCATGGCACCAGACTGTCCGCCGCATTCCTCGTAAATACGTGAAAGGGTATGACTTCTCACCTTATCGACTATGCGAAGAAGTCCGCTCCCTCCGCCGATATGCTCCGCATTCACTTTGCCTGTAGCGGTCAGGTATATCCCAAGCGAGCGGTAATAATCCTCCGCCTCGAAGCTGTAGCTGTTCTCGGGCAGCTTTGCGGTGAACTCGGCGCGTATACCCTCCCCGCGTGAAAAGCCCTCCAAGTATAAAAGCACCTTAGTGCGACTGCCGCCGAGCCTGCCGCTGACGATTATCTGATGTCTGCCGCTTGAAAGGGTCTTGCAGTCGGTGACGGTGCCTTCTATCGCGACTTCCCGACCGTCAAGAGCCGTGATGGGCTCATAACTCGTCTGCGAGTATATCCCGAAAAAACAGACAGCTGTGAATGCCGCCGCGAAAAGGATAATGAAATGCTTTGCCGCATAGCTTTTCTTTACGCTCTCATGCTTTCCTCTCCCGAAAACAGCAAAAGCAGCCGCAGATAGTACGACCCCTGCGGCTGTTATCCCATATGCCCATAGCCCGCTCACATCAGGAAACAGCAAGAGTCCCGCGAGCCAGCCCGCGCCTATATATGCAAATTTGCGTTTTACAGCGGGTCTGTGCTCCATTCCAAGCCTCCGTCAATCTCTTATCCTGAACGTGTCCTCATCGAGAAGGGGCATTTTCGTTACCTTCATGCTTTCGATATGTACATAGCGGCTGTTTTCTATCTGCATTATCATGCGGTCTATGGCGCTTTCCTCGCCTTCAAGCTCCGCCTCCACCGAGCCGTCGGGAAGATTCCTGACCCAGCCGCCGACGCCGTTATCCATAGCGGCATAATAGGCGCGGTATCTGAAGCCTACCCCCTGCACCCAACCGTAAAAGAGGATATGCCTGCGTATTTTCTCCATAGCTCACTCCTCCGTGGCGTGAGCTTTCTTGTTCTGCCTGTAGGCAAGGTAGCCTTCGAGTATGAGCGTGGCGGCTACGGTATCGACCACGTTCCTGCGCTTCTTCCCGCGGACGTTGGTCTCGTTCAGGATATTGTGAGCGCTGACGGTGGTGGAGCGCTCGTCCCACATGACCACGGGTATCTCGGTAAGGCTCGCCACGGTATCGGCAAAGGCGCGGCATTTCTGAGCGCGGGGACCCTCCGAGCCGTTCATGTTCACGGGAAGTCCCACAACTATCTCGCCGACCTCGTACTGCTCCGCCATATGCGCCACCTTCATAGCGAGGATGGGAGCGTTGCGCTCTTCTATCGTACCTATAGGCGAAGCGAGGAACTCTGTCCTGTCGCAGACCGCAAGTCCCGTGCGAGCGTCGCCGTAATCTACTGCCATTATCTTCATTGAAATGCTCCTTGCTGTTGTAATACTATAATATAAGATTATAACATAAACCGCAGAAAAAATCAAGTACATTGCGAAAAGAGTAACAGATATCGTTTTTGCGGTAATGGTCGGCTGTCATTGCATGGGTCCCGACACGTTCGATCTTGTTCCATTTTATACTAATTTCTAAAAGGTTAGTAGACAAAGATCGGTGCTGACGGCTCAGCAATCAAGGAAAGCGACCGCAGTTGGGCTGTCGCCCTGCAAGGGAGCTTGACGACAAGTGATGAGCCGTCAGTGCCGAGATTTGTCTGCTGTTCTTTTAGGGATTAGTATTATTACAACCTTTAAGAAAATAATAATATTCAGCTAAAACAAATAATCAGATGTCAAAGTTTACGATATGTTCATTTTCTGTGAAGAATATATCACAATGCATTTGATATAATAAAAATGAAGGATTCTGTTTTCCGAAGGCATTAACAATGGCTTTTTGGGCAAGGAGGAGTATCAAATATGACTTATTCGAGCATAGGCATTATAGCTTTGCTCGTTCAGCTTATTATAAACTATGACGTTCTGAGAAAAAGCGCGGCTGATGATATTATCCCCGCTCACCGTTCTTACAGAAAATTTCTGCTGGGGGTCATCGCATACTATATCTCGGATATACTATGGGGTATCCTCGACTCATTTCACCTTATTGGTCCCCTTTACGCTGATACGGTGGTGTA
Organism: uncultured Ruminococcus sp.; assembly: GCA_902781565.1. Classification (GTDB taxonomy): domain Bacteria; phylum Bacillota; class Clostridia; order Oscillospirales; family Ruminococcaceae; genus YE71. The sequence continues at coordinate 2,947 of CACZJT010000017.1, read as the reverse complement.
CTATATAGCGATGGCGCTGTCTGTATTTCTTTGGACCAAGTACGTGATAGTCTTTCTGAACGAGGATACGCGGATCGGAAAGCTAATAAAAACAACCGGAACACTGTTTTTCATAATGGAAATGATCGTGCTGGCAGTGAACCTGTTTGTGCCTATTCTTTTCAGATTCAATGAAAAAGGCGTATACGAAGCAGGTATCGTGCGGCATATAATGCTGATCGTACAAATGATGCTTTTCATCTCGATGTCGGTGTATACACTGATACTGGGCAGAAAAACAGACGAAAGAAAACAGCTAAGGTACAGGACTATCGGCTTTTTCGGCGTCGAGATGATACTGCTTGTGGCAGTACAATTATACTTTCCGCTGCTGCCTCTCTACTCGGTGGGATATCTGCTCGGCACCTGCCTTCTGCATACATTCGTCCTTGAAGACGAAAAGGCAGAATACCGCAAGACTCTGGAGGATATCCTTCGCCGTGAGCAAAAACATAAGCAGGAACTTGGCTCCGCGAGACATCTGGCTTATACCGACCCGCTGACGGGCATATGGAACAAGCACGCATATCTCGAAGCGACAGAGCGGCTGGATATGGGAATAAATGACGGCACGGTGACGGAATTCGGCGTGATCGTCTGCGATCTTAACGGGCTGAAGAACATAAACGACACACTCGGGCATGAGGAAGGCGATAACTATATCAAGAACGGCTGTATGCTAATATGCGATAAATTCCCGAACAGTCCCGTTTACAGAATAGGCGGTGATGAATTCGCCGTCCTGCTGGAGGGTCGGGACTACGCGGACAGGAACGCACTTCTGCTGGAATTAGACCGTCAGATCGAAGGCAATTTGCTTTCGGGCTCGGTCGTAGTATCGACAGGCATAGACGTTTTCTCACCCGAAAGAGACAGCAGCTTCTCCGCGGTGTTCGAGCGCGCGGACAAGAAGATGTATGAACGCAAGCGCTTTCTCAAATCTATCCGTGCAGGCATATGAAATAATGGGCGACGTATCTCATTCGGGGTACGGGCGCTCATTTATTATAATATCGCATTACCCGGACAGCATCCCATAAATACAGCCCGAAGAACTGCACACTTTCGGACTGCACTTGTTTTGTGATATCTTTGTACGTAAACGCCTTGACTTATCTGTTATTTCGTGCTATAATAGATGTTAGAGTACACTAACTCTATTATAGGAAAGGACAGATCTAAAATGAAACACGGATATCTCAGCATAGAAAAACACGGCTTTTACGGTGCATATTACCCTAATCCCAAAGAATGCCGCAAGGCTGTAATACTCATGCTCGGGGACAAGATCGACGATAATATGGTGAAAACAGGCGCAAAATGGCTGCACAGGCAGGGCTGTAACGTCCTGACGATGGCGCCCGAGACCAACGACTACGCTTTCCATGATTACAAGATCGAGTATTTTGAGAGGGCGATAAGGTTCCTCAGAAAGCAGAACAATGAGAAGTTCGGCATCTGCGGAGCTTCAACAACAGGAATGGCTGCTCTTGCGGCGGCATCGCTGATACCCGATCTTACACTGACTATAGCGCTTTCACCGAGCGATTTCATCATGGAGGGCTTTTACCGCGACGGGCTCGACGGCGCACGGGAGCGCCCGGACAATGGGGAATCCTCTCTCTCCTACCGTGGAAAGGGACTTACCTACCTGCCCTATGCCTACCGCCACCCCGAATACTGGCAGAAGATAGAGGAAGAGACTAAACGTAAGGGACAGATGATCGCCTCAAGAGATATGTTCGACCGCTCCGAGGAGCTTTGCCCCGTCACCGAAGAAATGAAGATCAAGGTAGAGAACAGCAAGGGAAAACTCGTATTCATCGGTGCTGAGGACGACTGCCTTTGGGACACCTGCAAGTATATCCGCCGAATGGTGGAGCGGCTTGAAGAAAAACCTCACAGCTGCGGATACGAAGCGCTGCTTTACGAGCATGGGACTCACTTTGTATTCCCCCAGTCTATGCTGGAGATCATGCTCCCGCTCCTGTCGGCTCCGCTGCTCAGATTCACATTTAAGGAATTCAGGGAATTTCCGAATGAGTGCAAGGCAACAAGAATTGATATCGACAACAAGCTGAAACGTATCATCGCAGAATGGTGATCCGCCCGGGAGAATGAAAAGATTCATTATTCCTGCCGAAGCAAACACTTATCCAAAAAAAGGACGACCCATAACGAGTCGTCCTTTTTTACGCTTATAGTGTCAAGTCTTAATATGAACGCGAACGCTTAAAACGAACGTGTACCACCTGACTTTTTTGGTGCCGCTGACCGGACTTGAACCGGTACGCTGTCGCCAGCGAGGGATTTTCATACTACTCTATGTTACCATAGCCACACGAAAGTGTGTTGTAGTCCGGACTTTGTCTTTACCATATCCTTACGGACTTAGGCAGTCGGTGTAAAGTCTCTACACTCACCCGAATGGGTTAGCACGGCGTTCTGTTTGTGCCTTCGCCGTTTTAGCCGACTTCTGCTCTATGGATTTCTCCACAGGCACTCTCTGCGCATTAACAACCGCAGACACGCTCGCTAAAGCGTGTACAAACATCAAAGTCCCTTGTGTCTGCCTATTCCACCACAGCGGCATAAATCCAACGTTATTATTATACATCATTTTGTCAGAAAAGTCAACCCCATATTGTGAACCTGTGACAAACAAAGGATTAACAAAAATCATCGCATACGAAAGCTACAAATATAAACAAAGAGAACATATGCTCAAAGGCATATGTTCTCTTATAGCAATCCAAGAAAATAGCAGCATAAAGATTTCGAGAGAAAATTTCACAGTGCAAGGAAAACAACCGCAGCCGTGGGTACAAGCACAGCTTGTACAGCGCACTGCAAGGGAGTTTGACGCAGCAATGTGGAATTTTATCCGAAAGATTTGTGCTGATATTTT
>CACZJT010000016.1 GCA_902781565.1 uncultured Ruminococcus sp. | reverse complement strand
CGACCGCAGTTGGGCTGACGCCCTGCAAGGGAGCTTGACGACGAGTGATGAGCCGTCAGTGCCGAGATTTGTCTGCTGTTCTTTTAGGGATTAGTATTAATATCTGATTCGCTGCGGTCAAGTGTTTTATATCGTGAGCGGCTATACGAAGAATTTCTTTTGGAGCGCCGTCCGCAGGCGGGGGCTTATGGCTACGATAATGAGCCATAGTCCTATGACCGCCGCCGCTGCGCAGGGGTACAGCGACCACACGAGCCTGCTGTGCAGCCCGAAGGTGTAGTTCAGGAGCGCTTCGGTGAGAAGTATCGCGCCGCCCGAAAGGATGAAAGCTCCGCCGAAAATGTAGAGATATCCGCGCCTTACGTACCTGCAAAGTGCCACCACCGCAGTGCTTATAACGCAGGCACAGCCCACGGTCGGGAATGCGAAGGTCATGAACCAGCCGCCGTCAAAGTAGAGGTCGAGATACAGCAGAAAAACTGCACACGCCGCGAGATCAACCGGAACGAACACCACGGGATTCGGCGATTTGAACCAAAAGGGAAGTACCGCGAACACGTATGCGAGCAGGACAGCTCCGATGACTATTCCCGACCATGACACACCGCCGTTCAGACTTATATCGCATATCAGCGGCATTAACATTCCTAGCAGGAATATCGAGGTGGTGATGAAAAGCCCTCCCGCCTGAGTGACCTTGTAGCGGGAAACGGGCGGGTCGGGAGGAAAGAGCGGGTCGGCGTCGGGACGTTCGAGGTCTGGGTGATACACCCGTGTCCCGCAGAGGGGGCATCTCTGCTCGCTGTCCGCAAGCTCAACGCCGCATTTTATACAATACATCTTTTATACTCTCCTTTCGTCCGCGCTGCCGTAATTGGACTCGACTTTGATATGAAGCCCCAGCTCCCGCAGTTTTAACAGGAACTTTCGTTCGAGCGTCGGCTCACGTATACTGCGTATCATCTCGATATACAGCTTGCCTCCGTAAGAGATCATCGCGCAGTTGTTCGGCGCGGTGCGCTTGATGTTCAGCGTGAAGCCGAAGCGCTCGACGTGCCGTGCCATTTCTTCGGGGAGCTTCACAAGCCCGAGGTTCGATATGGTGATACAGGTCTGCTTCTCGCTGTCGGCGCTCACGGCGCTCATAACGGCGTCCTTGATGAATACGGGTAGGACACGCACTATGGGTATCTGTTCGAGCCTGACATTTGCGCGGATACGGGCAGCCATCTTCTCGGGCTTCAGTTCGAGTGACATCTGACCGTGTACCTCGGCGATGAGCTGTTCGAGGGTGTAGTCGCAGAGCCGCGGATCGACCCCCGGGGTGACGTAAAGTATGAAATTCCGCAGGGTAACGCTCGGGAATACCCGCCGCAGATTGGTCGGGATAAAGACCCTGACGGGGCGGCGTTTCTTTTCGGGAACGCGCTCCGCCTGCAAGTCGATGTAAGCCGAGAGCATGACCGCCGCCATGAATTCGGTGAGGGAAGCCCCGTAGGAGCGTGCAAGTTTAAGCACCTCGGGGGTTTCCAGCTCGGCTATGAGCAGGTTGCTGATAAGGTATTTTTCGGGAGTGCCCGAAAGCTGAAAGGCGCGGGGGGCTTTTCCCGAAAGGCTGTATTTCCCTGCAAATCTCGGGAAATCGTCGGCAAGCTCCTCCTCGCGGGGAGGCTCGTGTATATCGAAAACGCCCTGTTCGCAGGGAATTTCGTACCCTCCCGAAAGCCGCAGGTATTCGGCAGCAAGGGTCTTTAGGAATATGAGCCCGCCGTTACCGTCGGTAATGGAATGGAAAAATTCCACTGCGATACGGCGCTTGTAATACAGCACACGGAAGGCGCATTTCATGATGTCATCAAAGGGCATATGCGTCAGCGGACAGCAGAGGTCGCGGATAACTTTCGGCGGGCTGTCTATCTCTTCAAGGTAGTACCAAAACATTCCCCGACGCATGCGGACGGCGATGGACGGGAAGCGGGGGATGATGCTTTCCAGCGCCTTCTGTAAGACCTCGGGGCGTATCTCCTCATCGAGGGTCACTGACAGACGAAAGATATTGTTCCACCCCCGCCGTCTTGACGCGGGGAAGAGCTTCGCGGCGTTATCGAGCCGCATCCAGCGAAGCTGACGTTTTTTCACGTTCTCACCTCCGTTCCGTTTCTTACTATTTAAGTATACCACAACGCGAGGTCGTTTGTCAATCGGCAAAGACTAACCGTTATCCCGACAAAAGCGTGAACGTTTTGTTAATTCTCCCGATGCCTATTGACAAGCGGGAAATAATGTGATATAATAATCAAGTCGGAAACAAAACGGCATGAAATGGGGTTATAGCTCAGTTGGTAGAGCGCTTGCTTCGCATGTAAGAGGTCAGGGGTTCGACTCCCCTTAGCTCCACTTTGAAGAACACCGTAGGGTGTTCTTTTTTTGTGCATTTATTACAGCAAACTGCATAAAGCAAAGACCCGCAAAGCCTTGAAACGACGTCTGCGGGTCTTTTTATCGGGGCGACAGGACTTGAACCTGCGGCATCTTGCTCCCAAAGCAAGCACTCTACCAAACTGAGTTACGCCCCGTTTGACCATAATATTATAGCATAATATCCGCTGATAGTCAATATAAATATATGAAACCATACAAAAAGATAAGAAAATACTACAAAAAATACCGCAAGATGTTAAATTTCAAAAAAATGCTTGCAATTTTACGAAATATGGTGTATAATAATACGGTATAGATTATTATACGAAAGGAATGGTAGAAATGCTTAACAGCGAAAAGACTATGGATAAGATCGTGGCTCTCTGCAAGGGCAGGGGCTTTGTATATGCGGGAAGCGAGATCTACGGCGGTCTTGCGAATACTTGGGACTACGGTCCCCTCGGTGTGGAGCTAAAGACCAACATCAAGAATGCATGGCGCAAGAAGTTCATTCAGGAGAACAAGTATAACGTGGGACTTGATTCCGCGATACTCATGAACCCCCAGACCTGGGTAGCCTCGGGACATCTCGGCGGCTTCTCCGACCCCCTTATGGACTGTAAGGAGTGCCACACCCGTCACCGCGCCGATAACCTCATCGAGGACTTTGACGGCACCAACGTTGCGGGCTGGACGAACGATCAGCTCACCGCTTACATCAACGAGAAAATGATACCCTGCCCCAAGTGCGGCAAGCATAATTTCACCGATATCCGTCAGTTCAACCTGATGTTCAAGACCTTCCAGGGTGTTACCGAGGACAGCAAGTCGGAGCTTTATCTCCGCCCCGAGACCGCGCAGGGTATCTTCGTGAACTTTGCAAATATCCAGCGCACCACCCGCAAGAAAGTTCCTTTCGGCGTGGCACAGATCGGTAAATCCTTCCGCAACGAGATCACTCCCGGAAACTTCATCTTCCGCGTGCGTGAGTTTGAGCAGATGGAGCTTGAATTCTTCTGCAAGCCCGGTACCGACCTCGAATGGTTCAGCTACTGGCGCGGATTCTGCAAGGATTGGCTGACCTCCCTGAACATCAAGGAAGAAAATCTCCGTCTGCGTGACCACTCGGCTGAGGAGCTTTGCTTCTACTCCAAGGCGACCACCGACTTCGAGTACCTGTTCCCATTCGGCTGGGGCGAGCTATGGGGCGTTGCCGACAGAACAGACTATGACCTCAATCAGCACATCAAGACCTCGGGCAAGAACCTCGATTACCTCGACCCCGAGACCAATGAGCGCTATGTTCCTTACGTTATCGAGCCCTCTCTCGGCGTTGAAAGGCTTTTCCTTGCTATCGTCTGCGAAGCCTACGACGAGGAGAATATAGGCACCGAGGAGAAGCCCGATGTCCGCACAGTTCTTCGCTTCCACCCCGCACTTGCACCCGTAAAGGCTGCGGTACTGCCGCTTTCCAAGAAGCTCTCCGCACCCGCGACTGAGCTGTTTGAGAGCCTTTCCAAGAAGTTCTTTGTTGAGTATGACGAGGCGGGAAGCATAGGCAAGAGATACCGCCGTCAGGACGAGATCGGTACACCTTTCTGCATCACCTACGATTTCGAGAGCGAGACCGACGGCTGTGTGACCGTCCGCGAGCGCGACAGCATGGAGCAGGTGCGCCTGCCCATTGCCGAACTCGAGAAGTACCTCGAAGAAAAGCTGGCGTTCTGATAATCGAATATTTCCGGGCTGTGCGGTCATGCGGCTGCACAGCCTTTTGATTGAACGAAAGGAGTACAGTCTTGAGATACAAAGCCTGCGTGTTCGATTTTGACCTTACCCTCGCCGATTCCTCCGAGGGGATATTGAAGAGCTTCAAGCATACGCTGACTGCCTTCGGCTGTCCGCTTCCCGATGACAAGACCATCTATGACACCATAGGTCTGCCGCTTATCGACGCTTTCGGCATACTCACGGGAGTTCCCGACGAACCGCGGAGGTTCGCCATGCGCGATGAGTACGTCCGCAAAGCCGACGAGGTAATGGTGGCGGGGACTTACTTCTATGATGGCGTTGTGGACGGACTGAAAGCCCTGCGGGAGAGGGGTGTGCTCGTGGGAGTATGCTCCTCGAAGATGCGCTACCGCATTGAGCAGAGCTTCGATGTCAAGGCGGGCTGCCGTCCCGTCGATCTTATCATCGGGCTCGACGATGCCGAGCGCCCGAAGCCCGACCCCTGTGGTCTGCTCAAATGCCTTGAAGGGCTGGGCGTCGCAAAGAAGGAGACTCTTTACGTGGGCGATAACATCATAGACGCCAAGACTGCACAAAATGCCGGTGTGGATTTCGCGGCTGTGCTGACGGGCTCGACCACCGAACGGGATTTCTCGGAGCTTCCGAATGTCGCTATATGTAAGGAATTGGCAGGTTTGCTTACAAATATTAAATGCAGGTAAAAGTATATTTAATAATGTATTAAAAACTATTGCCTTTATAGAGCGGAAATGGTATAATAAATAGATGAAAAATCGCCGCAATATCGCTTATGCGGACAACAGATGAGAGGACGGATACCGCTATGCTATTGTCTATGACGGGCTTCGGCAGAGAGAGGGCAGAGTTCGACGAGAGGGAAGTTCTGGTCGAGATCCGCTCGGTGAATCATCGCTTTTACGAATTCGGCGCACGTACCCCGAGGGCTTACGGCTATCTTGATGACAAGCTGAAAACTCTTCTCGGCGGGAAGATCAGCCGCGGCAAGGTCGAGGTCAGCGTGTATATTTATAATAAAGAGGGCGTGAACGCCGATATCAGCGTCAATAAGGAGCTGGCACACGGCTATATAGACGCGCTCCGCTCCGCAGCCGATGAGCTGGCGGTGGAGGACGATCTGAAACTATCCGATATAATGCGCCTGCCCGATCTTTTTACGGTCGTGAAAACTCAGGAGAACGAGGAACAGGTCTGGGAGCAGGTAAGGACTGCCGCCGAGACCGCCCTGGGACGTTTCATCGAGATGCGCAGGACCGAGGGCGTCAAGATGCATGACGATATCGCTTCACGTCTCGATACCATTGAAAAGAGCATCGGCGTGATAGAGGAGAGGTCGCCTAAGGTGACGGAGGCTTACCGCGAACGGCTCGCCGCAAAGATCGCCGAGGTTGTCGGTGACAGGAACATCGACGATTCGAGGGTGCTGACCGAAGCCGCTATCTTCTCCGAAAAGACTGCCGTGGACGAGGAAACAGTCCGCCTGCGCAGTCACGTCGCACAGTTCCGCACGCTTATCGAGAGTGGGGAGCCTGTCGGAAGAAAGCTCGATTTCCTCGTGCAGGAGATGAACCGCGAGATCAACACCACGGGCTCAAAATGCTCCGACCTCGAAATGACCCGCACGGTCGTTGACATGAAGAGCGAGCTGGAAAAGATCCGCGAGCAGATACAGAATGTCGAGTAGGTGACGAAATGAGACTTCTGAATATCGGGTACGGAAATCTTGTGTCGGCGGAAAGGCTCATTTCCGTCGTAACGCCCGATTCCGCACCCATCAAAAGACTGGTGCAGGAGGCGCGTGACAGGGGAACGCTCATAGACGCTTCCTGCGGCAGACGGACAAAATCGGTGCTGATAATGGACAGCGACCATGTGATATTATCGGCGGTCTCGGCTGAGAGCTTGGCTCTGCGCTTCGGCAAAGGGGCGGCTGAAAATCCCGCCAAAATAGAGAACGATGAGGAGGCTTCGGAATGAGTGAAGCTGAAAAGAATACGGCAAGGCTGTTTATTATATCCGCTCCCTCGGGCTGCGGAAAGGGTACGCTCATCGCGGAGCTGAACAAGCGCTTCGATGTGTACAACTCGGTGTCCTGCACCACAAGACCTCCCCGCGAGGGGGACAAGGACGGAGTGCAGTATTTCTTTGTGACCTCCGAGCGCTTTGACGAGCTTGTTTCCAAGGACGGCTTCCTCGAACACGCGGAGTTCGGCGATAACAAGTACGGCACGCCCAAACAGCCCGTGGAGGAGAACCTCGCGGCAGGCAGGGACGTTCTGCTAGAGATCGAGCCGCAGGGAGCTTTTCAGGTAAAGGCGAAAAGACCCGATGCGGTGTCGCTGTTCATACTTCCGCCCTCGGTGGCTTCCATCGAAAGGCGGCTCCGCAGACGCGCTGTGGATTCGGGCGAGACCGAGGCGCAGATACAGCGGCGGCTAAAGACCGTAGTGCCCGACATAAAACGGGCGTATGAGTACGATTATGTGATGGTCAACGACGACCTCGACAAGGCGATCGGCGACCTTCTGACCATATACAGGCTTTCCAAGGAAGGCGGTGCGGGGCTTGAAAAATTCACAGCCGCCGCGATGAAAAATACTATTGATGAGGTGCTTGAAAATGCTTAGACCCGCAGCAGTACAGATCTTAAAGAACAACGAGAGCTACTATTCCCTCGTTGTGGCAGTCGCGAAAAGGGCGAGAGAGATCACGGAGAATGCCTTTGAGAACAAGACGGTGCTCAACGAGCGCCCTGTCAAAATAGCGGTAGATGAGTTTGCGTCGGGAGAATGCAGACTGATCGAGGATCCCGGCGTAAGGGGCTGACATAATGGCAGAGCGGCTGCTTGCCTCCGCGGTCATTAGCGGAGCGCTTCCCGCCTTCGACAAGGAGTATACCTACATCGTCCCCGAAAGGCTCGAAGCGAGGATCGCGGCGGGCAAACGGGTGTATCTGCCCTTTGGCAGGGGCGGCAGGCGGGTCATAGGGCTCGTGATGTCGCTGACCCGCGGCGAGGAGCAGCAGGGCTTCAAGACTATCATCTCGGTGATAGACCCCGAACCGCTGGTGGGCGAGGAAATGCTCGGAATGATACGCTTCCTTAAACGGACGACATTTTGTACCTACTTTGACGCCTACAGGAGCATAGTTCCCGGGGGGTACAATGTGAGGGCGGCGGTACACTACAAGCCCGCGAACATCGACCCCGAGGAATGCGGACTGACCGAGGAGGAGAACGCTTTTCTTGCGGAGCTTATGAAAGCCGACGACGGCAGGAAGCTGAACGCGCTGCTTTCCCCCGAGGACGATGAAAAGCTAAGCGCTGCCGAAAAGAAAAAGCGTGCGGCGATGATACTTTCCCTCGCTGACAAGGGCGCTCTCGAAGAGGAGGACATCTTCACAAGAGCAGTCGGCGACGCGGAGGAGAAGAACGCGCGGCTCACCGAGAAATACCTCGCGGGTGAAATTAGCGAGTTAAAGCTCTCGGCAAAGCAGAAGGCGGTAGTCGAACTGCTGGAGGAGAACACGACGGCTTCTCTGTCGGAGATATGCTACATGGCAGGCTGCACCAAGGCAGTCATAAAGCGGCTCGCGGAAAAGGAAGTCATCGCGGTCTACGGCGTTGAGGTGCTTCGGGCAGCAATAGCCGAGACCCCCGACGAGGAACGGCTAGACCCGACCGATATAGTCCTGAACGAGGAACAGACGGCGGCTTACGAGGGCATCATGGCGCTCGTGAAAGCCGAAAAGCCCGCGGGAGCGCTGCTCTACGGAGTGACGGGGAGCGGCAAGACGTCGGTGTTCTTTCGGCTGATAGATTCGGTGCTGAAGCTCGGAAAAACGGCGCTCATGATGGTGCCTGAGATATCCCTGACCCCTCAGATGGTGCGGAAATTCAGGCGATACTTCGGCGGTGAGATAGCGCTTCTTCATTCGTCGCTGACGATGGGACAGCGCACCGACGAGTTCAAGCGAATAAAGCGCGGTGAAGCGCGAATTGTCATCGGTACCCGAAGCGCAGTGTTCGCGCCGCTTGATAACATCGGTATCATAATCATGGACGAGGAGGGCGAACGCACTTACAAGTCCGACCGAGCTCCGAGGTATCACGCGCGTGACGCGGCGATACAGCGCTGCGGACATCACGGCGCGGTGCTGCTCACGGCATCGGCTACCCCGTCGGTCGAAACGTTCTATTACGCGAAAACGGGACGTTTCTCGCTGTTCGAGATGAAGCACCGCTACGCCGACGCGCAGCTCCCGGATGTGGAGATAGTTGATATGCAGACAGAGCGCTCGCTCGGTGAGGGAAGCCTTTTCAGCGAACGGCTCGCAAATGCGATGGCTGAAACGCTTTCGCGGGGGGAGCAGGTGATACTGCTGCTCAACAGGCGCGGATTCACCACTTACGTTTCCTGCTGTGAGTGCAGGCAGCCCGTGGTCTGCCCGAATTGCAGCCTTCCTCTGACCTTCCACAAAAAGAACGGACGGCTCATGTGCCATTACTGCGGCTACAGCGTCCGCGAGCCCGACAAATGCCCCTCCTGCGGCAGTGACAGACTGCGGCAGAGCGGTGCGGGAACTCAGCGCATTGAGGACGAGCTTTCAAGTCTTTTCCCGGATGCAAGGCTTTTGCGTATGGACGCGGACACGACCTTTTCGCGGGGCGCCTATGAGGAGAGCTTCACAGCCTTTGAGCGCGGCGAGTACGACATAATGCTTGGCACGCAGATGATCGCGAAAGGGCTTAACTTTCCGAACGTTACGCTGGTCGGGGTCGTATCGGTGGATAAGGCACTGTTTACGGGGGATTTCCGAAGTTATGAGCGGACATTCTCGCTGATAACGCAGGTCGCGGGGCGTTCGGGACGCGGCGACAAGCCCGGCAGGGCATTTATACAGACCTACGTTCCCGATCACTACGTTATAAACCTCGCGGCGGCGCAGGATTACGATGAGTTCTACGAGCAGGAATCGGCGCTCCGAAAGGCGCTGCTTTACCCGCCCTACTGCGACATATGCGCAGTGAGCTTCTCATCGGTCATGGAGAGCAGGGTGATAGAGGGCTCGCGGGAGTATCTCGGGCTGATAAAGCAGTACGTAGCCGAAAAAAAGCCCGCGATACCTCTGAAAGTGCTCGGACCATCTCCTTGCACTCTGGGACGTATAAACAACAGATATAGATACAGAATTATAATAAAATGCCGCGTGTCGGCTGCGTTTCGTGAGCTTATAGAATGGTGTCAAGGTGAATTTCTTGTCAACAGAAGATTCTCGGAAGTTCGCTGCACGGTCGATATCAACGGGGATATAGGACTGTAAAGTAAATCAGCTTGATATAAAAGTTAAGATAAAACGAAAAAGAGGAAAATGTAATGGCGATCAGAAACATTACCAAGGACGGAGATCCTATTCTCAGGAAGGTCTGCCGCCCCGTTACGGATTTCAATGAAAGACTTCATACGATCCTCGAAGATATGGCTGAGACCATGCACAAAGCAGACGGTGTCGGACTTGCAGGACCGCAGGTCAGCTTTCTGCGGAGAGTTTGCGTCATTGACGTAGGCGACGAGCACGGGTTGATCGAGCTTATCAATCCCGAGATCGTAAACAAGTCCGTTGAAACACAGTACTGTCAAGAAGGTTGCTTGTCAGTGCCCGACAGGTACGGAATGACGACCCGTCCGATGAAGGTCAAAGTCAGGGCACAGGACAGGAACGGTGAGTTCTTCGAGGTCGAGGGTGAGGGACTTCTCGCGCAGGCGATGTGCCACGAGATCGATCACCTTGACGGCAAGCTCTTTACCGATATTGTTGAGGAATGGCTCGCTCCGGAGGAACAGAAGAAGTGACAGACATAGTTTTCATGGGCAGCCCCGATTTTGCGTCGGCGGCGCTGGAAAAGCTCTATTCAATGGATAACGTGAATGTCAGAGCCGTGTTCACGCAGCCCGATAAGCCTCGCGGGAGGGGACATAAACTCGTTCCCACACCTGTCAAGACACTCGCCTTGACACACGAAACTCCCGTTTATCAGCCACAAAGTCTGAAAAAGGACAACGAGGAAGCGCTGGCTGTGCTTCGTGAGATCGATCCCGATATGATAGTTGTAGCGGCTTACGGAAAGATCCTTCCGAAGGAAGTGCTGGAGCTTCCGAAGTTCGGATGTATCAATATACACGGCTCGCTGCTGCCGAAATACAGGGGCGCCGCTCCGATACAGAGGGCTATTTTTGACGGTGAAAAGCAGACGGGCATCACCGTCATGCAGATGGCGGAGGGGCTCGATACGGGTGATATGCTGCTCAAAAGGGCAGTCGATATCGGCGAGAACGAGACTTCCGCGGAGCTTTTTGACAGACTTGCTGCGCTGGGCGCGGAGATGATCGCGGAGGTCATCGGCTTGGCTGAACGCGGCGAGCTGTCCCCCGAAAAGCAAGACGATTCGCAGGCGACATATGCCGCGATGATAACAAAAGATATGTGTCCCATAGACTTCACGCAGGCTGTTTTCCGCGTCCATAAGCAGATATGCGCTCTTTCGGACGCGCCCTGTGCGGTGTGTGAGCTCGATGGAAAAAGGCTCAAAGTCTATCGCTCCGAGATAGTTTCGGACGAGAAGCCGAACGCCGTTCCCGGGGAATTTGTCGGCGGCAAGACCTTCGATGTAGCCTGCTCCGACGGCGTGATCCGCTTCACCGAGATACAAGCCGAAGGCGGAAAGCGAATGGACGACCGTGCATATCTGAACGGCAAGCCCGTAAAGGCGGGAACGGTGCTGAAATGATAGAAAATGTAAAGAATCCCGAAAATCCCCGCAAAACGGCAGTAAAGCTGCTTTGCCGTATCGAGGAGGGCAATGCTTACTCGAATCTGCTGCTGGACGAGCACTTTCGCAAGAGCCGCATGGATGCCCGCGATAAGAGCTTCTGCACGGCGCTGTTCTACGGAACGCTTGAGCGCAGGCTGACCCTCGATTTCATTATAGAAAAGTACATCGTCCGCAGGGGCGACAAGCTCTCTGCGGAGGTGCGGAATATACTTCGGACGGCGATCTTTCAGCTGCTTTACATGGACAGCGTGCCCGATAGCGCGGCAGTGAACGAAGCGGTGAAACTTGCTTCAAAGAACCGAAATCCCGCTGTGAAAGGCTTTGTGAACGGCGTTCTTCGCGCGTTTATACGTGACGAAAAGCGTATCCCCGAGCCCGAGGGCTTGGCTGAAAAGCTCTCGGCGGCGTACTCCTGTCCGCTCCCATTGGTGGAAAAGTGGATAAAGGAGCTTGGCGAGAAGAACACGGCGGCGCTGCTGGCGGATTCTCTCGGCAGACCTCCCGTGTCTGTCAGGGTGAACACCACTAAGGTCACTCCCGAGGAATTTGCAGAGCTTGTCAAGGATGAAGGTTTTACGGTAAAACGGAATGCATATATTCCCGAAGCGCTGGAGATCTTGGGTGGAGCTGTCGAAACAAGCAAGGCGTATGCTGACGGGCTCATGCACGTTCAGGACGTGTCTTGTATGCTTTGCTGTAAAGCCTTGGAGGTTGATAGGCATTATACCGTTCTCGATATGTGTGCGGCACCCGGAGGAAAGACCTTTACTCTCGCCGAGATGATGAACGGCGAAGGTAGGCTGATGGCTTTCGATCTGCACAGGAATCGCGTTAAACTCATCGCGGAAGGTGCAAAGCGACTGGGTTTGACGAATGTCACGGCTGAGGTCAACGATGCCAAGGTGTTCCGTGAAGATATCCCGCAGGCGGACAGAGTGCTATGCGATGTGCCTTGTTCGGGACTTGGAGTTATCAGACGGAAGCCGGAGATAAAGTATAAGCACTTGACGGATTTTGACAAACTGCCGACGGTGCAAGGCGATATACTTGACACTTGCTCGCGCTATGTCAAACAAAACGGTATACTGGTCTATTCTACTTGTACTATTTCCGAAGCCGAGAATACGGCTGTTGTGAACGGCTTTCTGAAACTTCACAGCGATTTCGAGCTTGTGCCGCTTTGGAATGAAGGTCGCTTCGCAGGCGAGAGTATGCTCACGGTGCTGCCCGCTTACTTCGGGTCTGACGGTTTCTTTATCGCAAAGATGAAGCGCAGAAGCGCGGCGGAGGGCTGATATATGGACGAGAAGACCGATATTCTGAGCCTTTCGGAAGCCGAACTGACAGAGCGTATACTCGCGCTCGGCGAGAAGAAGTTCCGTGCGGGACAGATCTTCAAATGGCTTCACGTCAGGAATGTGGGTTCATTTGAGGATATGACTGACATTTCCGCACAACTCCGAAATAAGCTCGATGAGATTTTTTGTATAAAATCACTATTTATTGAAAAAAGACTTGAATCTTCTATAGATAATACGGTAAAATATCTGTATAGACTTCCCGACGGAGAACACGTCGAGAGCGTGCTTATGGAATACGAACACGGGAATACTATTTGCGTTTCGACGCAGGTAGGCTGCAAGATGGGGTGCAGGTTCTGTGCCTCTACTATCGCGGGCTATAAACGAAATTTGGCGCCCTCGGAGATATTGCAGCAGATATACACCGCTCAGCGGGACAGCGGTCGGAAGATCGGCGGCGTCGTGCTTATGGGTATAGGCGAACCGCTTGACAACTACGACAACGTGGTGAAATTCCTGCGGCTGCTTTCAGACCCTCACGGCTTCGGAATGTCCCTCAGACACGTTTCGGTGTCTACCTGCGGGATAGTCCCGCGTATATACGACCTTGCGGAGCTGGGGCTCGGGATAACTCTTTCGGTGTCCCTGCACGCGCCCGATGACAGGAGCCGAAGCGCCGTCATGCCCGTGAACGACCGCTGGGGCGTTGAGGAGCTCATGACCGCCTGTAGGCACTATTTCGCTAAGACGGGACGTCGCATCAGCTTTGAATACGCGCTCATAAACGGTCATAACGACTCTCGTGAGGACGCCCGAAAACTTGCGGAACTTTTGGGCGGAGGGGTGTGTCACGTAAATCTGATACCCGTCAACAAGATCAAGGAGCGTGACTTTACATCGGACAGACGTTCGGCGCAGCGCTTTGCGAAGTATCTCGGTGAGCTTGGGATAAACGCCACTGTGCGGCGCACCCTCGGGGCGGACATTGAAGCCGCCTGCGGACAGCTCAGGCGTGAGGCAGAACAGAGCTGAGCAAGATCTGTAGTATATAACGGCATTATCGCCGTGACAAAGAGCTTATTATAAAGGACGGTGATAAATGTGTATCTGTCATACAACACCGACAGAGGTCTTGAAAGAGAGGAAAATCAGGACAAGGTCAAGGCAGGCTTTCTGCGGGACGATATTTCGCTGGCGGTCGTGTGCGACGGTATGGGCGGAGCGGCTTCGGGCTCGGTGGCGAGCGATATCGCTGCGGAGGAGATTTACCGCAGGGTCAAAGAGGGCTATGTTGACGGCATGAAGTCCTCGACTATACGCAATCTTCTCGAAACTGCCGTGGCTGCCGCGAATACCATAGTCTATTCCATGAGCCGCGAGGATATCGACAAGAACGGCATGGGTACGACCTGCGTTGCGGCGCTGGTCATCGGCAAACACGCATATGTTATAAACGTGGGCGACAGCCGCGCTTACCTCATGAACGATTCCGGTATCTCGCAGATCACCGAGGATCACACCTATGTCAATATGCTCTACAAGCACGGCGAGATCACCTACGAGCAGATGGTAAATCACCGTATGCGCAACATCATAACCAAGGCGGTGGGCGCTGACGAATCGGTAGAGCCGGACTTCTTCGAGCTGGAGGAAACGGGGAACTTCTCGATATTCCTATGCTCGGACGGGCTTTACAAATACTGCTCCGACCGCATGATATACGAGAGCATCTACAGCAAGAATCTCGATAAGGGCGTTTCCGACCTTATCGCTTACTGCAACGCCTGCGGAGGAAAGGACAACATCTCCGCGGCAGTCATCGCAAACTAAAGAACAAAAGAAGGAGTTGAAAAGCTAATGAATTATATCGGCATGGAGCTTGACGGCCGCTACAAGATCTTGGAACAGATCGGCAGCGGCGGTATGGCTGATGTTTTCAGAGCCGAGGACACCCAGGAGGAACGTGCCGTTGCGGTAAAGATCCTCAAAAACGAGTTTTCGCAGAACGCGGAGTTCCTGCGGAGGTTCCGCAACGAGAGCAAGGCTATAGCGGTGCTCTCTCACCCGAACATCGTCAAGATTTTCGACGTGGGGCTGACCGATGACATCAAGTTCATCGTGATGGAGTATATCGACGGCATAACCCTCAAGGACTTTATCGAGCAGCAGGGAGTGCTGCGCTGGAAGGACGCGCTGTTCTTCATCACACAGATACTCCGCGCATTACAGCACGCTCACGATAAGGGCATAGTCCACCGAGACATCAAGCCGCAGAACATCATGCTCCTCGAGGACGGCACGATAAAGGTCATGGACTTCGGTATCGCAAGGTTCTCGCGCATAGACGGGAAGACCATGTCGGACAAGACCGTGGGCTCGGTGCACTATATCAGTCCCGAGCAGGCTAGGGGCGACATGACCGACGAGAGAAGCGACCTCTACTCGGTGGGCGTAATGCTCTATGAGATGGTTACGGGAAGAAAGCCTTACGACGCGGAAACTCCCGTGGCGATAGCGCTCAAGCATATGCAGGACGAATGTGTCCCGCCCCGCGATGTCAATTCCTCTATCCCCGAGGCTCTTGAAGAGATAATACTTCACGCGATGGAGAAATCTCCCGCAAGGCGCTATCAGTCGGCTGCCGAGATGATAACCGATATAGACACCTTCAAGCTCGACCCCTCGGTGGTGTTCGGGTATACTTCGGAGGAGTTCCAGCCCGCGCCTCCCAGATACGAGAATCCCCTCGACCGCAAGAACGAGCCCGCGGATAACTTTGGCGGTGAGGAGTATTACGACGACGGCGGCGAGTATTATGAGGACGACGGGGAATACTACGAGGATAACGGCGATTATTACTACGATGATGAGGAGTACGAGGACGAGGAAGACGATGAGGATGACGAGCCTCCCCGCAGGAGCTACGTTGTGCCCATCATGCTGGCTGTCACCGTTGCGGTAGTCATCATTGCGGCACTGGTAATAGCTTACTATGCAATAGCGAATTTCAGTCCCGACGCTACACACTCGGGCAACGTTGAGATACCCAACTTCGTTGGTTTGAACATCGTTCAGGTAGAACAGCAGTGGAAGAGCAAGCTCAACTTCGATAAGACCGAGGAATACTCCAACGAGTACGAGGAAGGCACCATAATGTCCCAGTCCCAGACCAACAAGACCGTTAAGGAAGGCTACACGCTTAAAGTCACGGTCAGCAAGGGACAACGATTGCTCACGGTGCCGAACATGGTCAACAAGGACGCCGAGGTAGCGCGTAACGAGCTGACCACCGCGGGCTTCACGCCGCTGTTCCGTGAGACTTACGATGACAACATCGCAAAGGGCATGGTAGTCAAGACCGAACCTGCCGCTGGCACCGAACACCCGGAGGGCAAGGAGGTACTCTACTTCGTATCTCAGGGACCCTTCGAGACACAGGTCAAGGTACCGAACGTTGTCGGACTTACTCAGGCTAAAGCTATCGCGACACTTAAAGAGAACAAACTGAGCTACGAGCTGTCCGAGATAAAGAAAGACGGCGATAAGGGCAAGGTAATAGAGCAGAGCATCAATGCAGGCGAGTATGTGGATAAGGGCACTAACGTTACCATATTCATCTCCACGGGCGAAGCCGATCCTATCAATCTCACCATGAGGATACCTCTCCCCAACGGTATACGCGGCTCTTACACCATCGACGTATACCGCGACGGAAGCGTTGCCTATACCAAGACCATACAGAATGCCGAGACCGTTGCGGGCAGCACCGTAGGTATCGACATCACAGGTAAGAAGACCGAGAGACTTGCTGTTTATATCAAGAGCAACGACCTCGGTGCGGAAAACTATATCCAGTACGCGAAGTACGACATCAACTATGATACCGAGGAGATCAAGCTGGACGGCTCTCTCAACGAAGCCGATCTCCTGAAGATCACTCCCTCCGCGTCGGCTACGGAGACTACCACCACGACCGCATCTCTGCCCGACCCGACTATCCCCGCGTATACGACAGAGAGCACGACCGACCCTGCGGTAACGCAGGCGCCCGTGCCCGTATACGATGATTCCGAGGACGAAAGCACAGCGGACGGCGATTATCCTACCCTCGAAATATATTGACGGCGCGGATATGACAGGTATAATAATCAAAGCAGTCGGAGGTCTCTACACCGTAGAAGCCTCCGACGGCGTATATGAATGTAAGGCGCGGGGAGTATTCAGAAAGCGCGGTATAACTCCCATGTGCGGCGATAACTGCGAATTCACCGCAGACGATAAGGCGGGACAGGTCATAAGCGAGATACTTCCGCGCAAAAACGAGCTGATACGGCCGCCGCTGGCGAACCTTGATCTGCTGATCTTTGTGATAGCCGTTGCCGAGCCGAAGCCCGATCTGACGCTCCTCGATAAGTTCATCGCCATATGCGAGCATAAGAAGATCGCCCCCGCGATAGTCATTACCAAGACCGACATGGGGAGCTGCGAGGGGATAGCTGCCCTCTATCGCCGTGCGGGTTTCGATGTGTTCACCGCCGACAACACAACAGGCGAGGGAAGCGCAGAGGTCAGGGAGTTCATCAGGGGGAAGCTCTGCGCCTTCACGGGCAATACGGGAGTGGGGAAATCCTCGCTCATGAACCGTATGTTCCCCGACCTGGAGCTTTCCACGGGGGAGATCAGCCGCAAGCTGGGGCGCGGCAGGCACACCACCCGCACTGTGGAGCTGTTTAAGCTCCCCGACGGCGGCTACATAGCGGATACGCCGGGCTTTTCGAGCTTTGAGACCAACCGTTATGAGATCATCTTCAAGGACGAGCTCAAGGATTGCTTCCGCGAGTTCGGCAAGTATGAGGGTCGGTGCCGTTTTCCCGACTGCGCCCACACCGCCGACAAGGGCTGTGCGGTCATTCGCGCCGTTGAAGCGGGTGAGATAGCAAGGTCCCGCCACGAGAGCTACCTTGCCATGTACGAGGAAGCCAGGCAGCTAAAGGAGTGGGAGCACAAATGAGCCGAAGGTGTCTGATATTCGCGGGGGGAGAACCCGAGCCGTATCTGCCCGAAGGTGTCGTGACCGACGGTGCGCTCATCATCGCGGCGGATAAGGGCTATGAGAACTGTGCGGCGCTGGGGATAACGCCCGTGCTTGTGATAGGCGACTTCGATTCTCTGGGGCGCGTACCCGAGGGGGCGAAGGTTTATCCGAAGGAGAAGGATGACACCGACCTCATGCTCGCTGTGAGGGAGGCGCTTTCCCGCGGCTGTGAAGACATCACGATACTGGGCGCGATGGGCGGTAGATTCGACCACACTTTCGCCAATGTGCAGGTGCTTGACTTCATCCTGAGCGAGGGCGGCGTCGGCAGGATAACTTCCGTTCGCGAGGAGGTAACGCTCCTGCCTGCGGGGGTGTACGCTTTCCCGAAACGCGAGGGGTGGTCGCTTTCGCTGTTCGCCTACTCCCGCAGGGTCACGGGGCTTACGCTGTGCGGGGTAAAGTACACCCTCGAAAACGGCGAGATCACGCGCTTTTTTCCCATTGGCGTTTCTAACGAGATCACTTCGGACAGCGCGGAGGTGTCTTTCAAAACGGGTATACTTCTCGTATGCCAAAGCAGGCTGTAACAGCTTCGGGACTTCGGGCATATTATGAAATACGCGAACGCGAAAAGAGAATGCGGGAGGTGTTTCGTATGAAAGTCGTAGTTGTAAGAAGCCCTCGGGTCATAGCGCCCGTACTGCGGCTCATCTTCAAGATCAAGAAAGAACGCAGGGAATGATACATAAGGCATACAAAAGCAGAGGACTGCGCGGCAAAGAACCGTGCAGTCCTTTTTGTGCGAAAGTGACATTTGTCACTGCAAGAAGTGACTTCCGACATCTTGCGGAGCGGGCGGGAATGTGGTACAATCATATCAGAACAAAGAACGCAACCCGAACGAGGTGAGCCGTATGAAAACAAGCCCCGACATCAGAAAGAAACTCCTTTGGATAACCGCGCCTTTTGTGGCTTACGGGATAGTGACGAATATGCGTTCAGCCTGCGATAAGGCGATATGGTGGAAGGAATACTATTCCCCCGACAGCAATGTAGTACTCATGACCATGAGGAATTTCCTCTCCGAATGGACTTTCTTTGACACGGGGAAATTTCTCTCCTCGGCGGCGCTGTTCTTACAGCTGGCGTTACTTGTACATTTTATCGTACACAAACTATCGCAGAAGTTCGCGAAGTCGCCCGAATCGGCGGCAAAGGGCGAAAAGCGGACGGGGATAGTTCTGTTCGTGCTGTCATTCCTGCCGATAGCGTTTGTGCTTGGAGCAAGCGTCGTGTCCATGTTCACGGGCGTGAGCGAGGGTCTGTTCGGCGGGGACACCATCTACGGCGTGAGTGCATTCATTAACACTTTCGGGCTGATGTGCCTTGTGCTGTGCGCGATACCCATTCTCCCCGCAATGCTGATCTTCCAGATCGTGTTCGTCGTCGGGCGCATCCGTGCCAAAAGAATAGGAGGTGCCGTATCATGAAGCGATACTTTACCGAAGTCCCCATGTGGGTCGCCATGTCCGTTAATTTTCCGATAGGCTGGGTATTGTCGGGAGTGCTGATATTAGCGCTTTTCGGCGGGATACCCGCAGTCCTTGTGCTGCTGCTTATCGCCGCCGCCGTGACGGTGGTCTGGAACCTCCCCGTATTCTTCATATGCAGGCGTGTCCGCCGCAGAACGAACAGCGAACGTCCGATACCCGGCTATATCCCACTTCGGGCGGGGGCGGTCATAGGAATGATAGTCTATATCGGCGGCTGTTTCCTGTGGGATGAGAGGCTGTTTATGATCCTGAACGATTGGTGGTTCTGACCGCTCTGCGGTTTACAGTAGATATGAGTACAAAAAAGCGGATACTCCGCATGAGTATCCGTTTTTTTGCGTTTATAAGAGCGTTACCGCAAGCATTGTAAGATCGTCAAAGGGCTCGCCGCCTTGTACGTATCCGGCTACAGCCTTTTCGACCCTTTCAAGCACTTCGGCAGGCTTGGTGCTCTCAGAGGAATTGAGCGCTTCAAGCATTCTGTCTGTGCCGAAAAGCTCGTCCTCCGCATCCTTTGCTTCGGGGACTCCGTCGGTGTAAAGGAACAGCACTCCGCCTTTATCCAGCGTGAATTCGTATTCCTTGTAAGGCATTCCCGCAAGTCCCCCGATCACAAAGCCGTGCTTGTCCTTCAACAGCTCGAAGCTGCCGTCGGCGGTCTTGATGACAGGGTATTCGTGCCCCGCATTAGCGGCTGTGACTTTGCCCGTGGATATCTCCAGCACGCCCAGCCATACGGTGACGAACATCTCCTCGCGGTTGTTCTCACAGACGTAATTGTTCGTAAGTTCGAGAGCCTTTGCGGGGGACTTTTCCTGCTTCACGTAGTTGCTTATGAGTATCTTGGTCATCATCATGAACAGCGCCGCGGGAACACCCTTGCCGCTCACATCAGCCATTACGATACCGAGGTGATCTTCGTCTATGAGGAAGAAATCGTAGAAGTCGCCGCCTACCTCCTTGGCGGGGGTCATGGAAGCGAAGATATCGAAATCTCTGCGGTCGGGGAATGCGGGGAACTTGTTCGGGAGCATATCCGCCTGTATCTTCGCGGCAAGCGCCAGCTCCGTGCCTATGCGTTCCGTTTCCTTGGTAACTTTCAGCAGATTCTCGCCAAAGTCATAGAGGTCGGACTCCATGCTCGACATCGTTTTGGCGAGGTGTTCTATCTCGTCGCCTGTCCTGATGTTCAGGTCGGCGAAGAAGCTCGTTTTGTCACGGCTGTATTTTCCGCCCGATGCAAAACGCAGAGAGGCGTCGGAGATCTTGTTTATCGGCTCGACCAGCCGTGACCTGATATGCCGCGTCTGAATGATGGCAATAATGATCGTTACCACGGTGACGGTGATGGTGAGTCCGAGGGAAAAGCGTCCCATACCGTCAAGGATATTGTTGAGCGAGATATCTGCCAGAACGAATGCCGATATCCTGTCACCGCTCATGACGGGCGAGCCGACGGTACAGAGCAAGCCGTAGTTTTTCGTCATGCCCATGTCGTAGATCATATCGTCCTCGCTGTCTGCGGCAAGGAATCGGTCCACTTCACTCATGCCGACCGCTTCCCATTCACCCGTCCGAAACCGTTTTGAGATTATATCGGGATCGACGATGTACACAAGCGCGGAGGTCTCTTTGTCATACATTGCAAGATAAATGTCCGAGATATCGTTCTGAGTGTGAAAGCTGAGAGCGTCCGCAAGCATTTCAAACAGCTGATCGTAAGTTCCGCCCTCGGTGGTGGTGGTATCTATATCGGTAAATGATCTTCTGTACTCGTAGGTACCGACCTTTTTCAGCTGTTCATCGTCAAGGCTGTGGTATCTCTCCATAATACTGTCGGAGTAGGACACAAGGTCGCTGTTGTTCATAAGCGACATTCTTACCTGTTTGACTGTGGTATCGGCAGTTTTGATGTATTGAGTGGTCAGATTAGCAAAATAGAATGAAAGCGCCACGATCTGCACGATAATTCCGAACACTATACAGCTCTGCACCGTAGACTGTGCCGTTTTCGCGGAAAGTGAGCGATCTTTGAACTTTTTCATGCTTACTACTGCTCCTTTGAAGCAATGTTATGAAGGCGGTCATTCCTGCGGACCGTGGTAGGTGAATCCCAGCATAGTCAGGTCGTCGAACTGCGGAGCCTCGCCGACGAACTCGTCAACGGAAGCTCTTATAGCAGTGAGGAGAGCCTTCAGTGCTGTGTCGGGGTCTTTGTTGAGAGCTTCAAGCATTCTGTCGGTGCCGTAGAGCTTATCGTTTGCGTCGGTAGCTTCTGCAACGCCGTCGGTGTAGACGAAAAGGCTGTCACCGGGGAAAAGCTCGAAATCGTGCTCGCGGAACCTCATGCCCTCCATTGTAGCGACTGCGGGAGAATGACGGTAGACCACAAGCTCGTATTTGCCGTCCTTGCGGCGGAGGGTCGGGTGTTCGTGACCCGCATTTGCGGCTTTGCCCTTGCCCGTGGAAAGCTCGATGACCGCCAGCCATACGGTGACGAAAAGCTCCGCGTCGTTGCCCTCACAAAGCTGTTCATTGGCGCTCATGAGTATCTTCGCGGGGGAAAGCTCTCCCGACTGTGCCTTGTTCTTAATGATGGTCTTTGCGTTCACCATGAACAGGGAAGCGGGGATACCCTTTCCCGAAACGTCTGCCATTACGAGCGCAAGGTGATCGTCGTCTATAAAGAAGAAGTCGTAGAAGTCGCCGCCGACCTCCTTCGCGGGGGTCATAGTCGCGTAGATATCGAACTCTTTCCTTTCGGGGAAAGGCGGGAACACGGAGGGGAGCATATCCGCCTGTATCTTCGCGGCAACGTCCAGCTCCGCGCCGATACGCTCCTTCTCGGCTGTTACCTCGCGCACCTCGCCCACGTAGCGCTCTATCTCTTTTGCCATATAGGAGAAGTTCTCGGCGAGGGACTGTATCTCGTTATCGGATCTTATCTCCGAAAGTGCGGCGACCGTTTTTTCAGCCTGCTTGTGTCTGATATAGTCGTTCAGTATATCCTGTTCTTTGCGGATAGGCTCGACAACGACCTTTGAGAGCAGTTTTCTCGTCTTGAAATGCTCGAATATGAGGAGCACCAGCACTATAACGAAATTGAACAGCGTGAAGCCCATAGCTTCCATGAAATGATCTGTCCATTCATTTGCAGAGGTCACGGCGAAAAGCACCTTTCCGTCTGCGTCCTTTACGGCAGAGAACGTATACACGGCTCCGCCTTCCGTAGCGTCAAAGAACGGCACTGATACTGCATTGGGGCTGATGCCGAGCAGCTTATCCAGTGCGGCGAAATCGCCCTTTTCGTAAGGAACTGAGGTGCCGAGCTCGCTCTCTTCACCGCCCTCGCTGATACGTTTTTCATCGACTTCGACGCCGCGGGCAATTGTGAACAGCTGTCCGTCGGAATACATATCTGCGGAAATATAGGAAATGTCGTAATACTGCCGAAGCTCGTCAAGTTCCTGAGACATCTTGGCATAGCAGACCTCGGCGCAGAGCTTTTTGGATTCGTCCGACATATCGTTAAACTGCTTCGGGGTGATCTTCTCGGGAACGGTGTAATTCTCGATCATCAGCGAGAGCGCGATCTCTTTGTAATCCAGTTGTTCCTCATCGTACACCAATTCCATCTCGGAAAAATGGTCGTGCATATATTCCGTGAGCTGAGTTATGCACTCATAATCTCCGAGGGAAAAGGCAACGTAGTCGGAGATGTCCTGCGAAAACTGTTTCTTTTCCGACCATGTGCGGTAAGTGGTAAAGCAGAACATCGCCAAGAACAAGAAAAGTATAAGTATGATCCGGAACACCGTCAGCGGTCTCATGAATTGCCGAAATATGGTGTTTTTAGTCTTGCTAACGGTCTGTTCCCCGCCGAGCTTTCCCTCATGATCCCTGTTGTCTGTCATATCTGTCTCCTTATCTTATGGATAATTGGTGCCTTCATCAGTATTTATATATGTTCAACTCACAAATCCTTACAAAAGTGCCTATATTACAATAGACTTCCTCGGAAAATTTCATTTATATTTTATCAGGTTACTGCATTGGCATCTGAATTTTCCGTGACAGTTCCATTTTTTTTGCGACCTCTCGGTTTGGGTCTATCCGTTTCCGAAGTGTCGCTCTTTTTCTTTCTTCCACGTTTCGGCTTTTCTTCTTCAGCAGGTGCAATATCGCCTTCAAGCACTCTTGCAATAGTCTCCGCAGAAGCGATCTTTGCGTTGTACTCCAAGTGGCTGTAAAGGGTCGCAGTGATAGTGAAATACGTATGTCCGAGCCATTCCTGAATTGACTTCATCGGAATGTCGTTGGCAAGCAAAAGCCTCGCACAACTGTGACGAAGATCATGGAATCTCAGGTGTCTCAGTTCGTTCTTTTTCACCACATCGTGGAAGTGCGATGTAACAAAGCTGGGTTTGATAAGCGTACCGTCCTCAAGCCAACAGATAAATCCGTCATACTCGTTGTCGTAGGTGTTGCTGAAAAACCTCTTGTTGTGAGCTTCGAGCTTTTTTCTGTCAAGGAGCATTTTCTCGATGTGAGGTATCAGCGGGAGCGTTCTTCTTGTTGAGTTGGTTTTCAGTCTGTTCTCAACATATACCCTCTCCGTGCCGTTATCATCGCAGTCCTAAATGACCTTTCTTTGAATGCTGATAGTCTTTTCCTTGAAATCGACCGCTTCCCACCTCAAACCGAGGATCTCACATCTTCTAAGTCCGTAGTGAGCTGCGATATGTACCACCAGCTCCAGAGGATCACCCTCAAAGACCTTAAACAGTTCAGTCAATTCGTCCTTGTTGTAGAAAGTCGCTTCAAACTTATCCGTTCTCGGAACTATCATTTTGTCCATTGGGTGAACATCTATCATTTCCATTTTGACCGCATAAGCAAAAGCACTGTGCAGGGCGAGGTAGTAGACCTTGATTGAGCTGCCCTTGACACCCTGACTGATCTTGAAGTTGAAATACTTCTGAATGACCGTATGGTTGATCGTGCTGAGGGTAATGTCGGGATATTCCTTTTCAAGAAATGCCGAAAAGCCTTTTGCAACAGCTCTGTAACCCTGATGTGTTGTTTTTGCCATGTCGGGCTTGACTGCTGTGAGCCGGTCGGTCAGATACTTAACGACCTTTACCGAACTCGCTGTGCTGTCCTCATCGCTGTCATTCTTGATAACGCAAGTTCCGTAGTAGCCCTGTTCAAACTCTTTCACAAGTTCTTCGACTTTTGCATTAAGAGATTTCTTAGAGCATTTCACAGGAAGGTCTGTCCTGACCCACTTGCGTTTGCGATTGTTGTCCTTGTCCTTGAAATCGAAGATCACATAATACTTGCCATTCTACACCGACGTGATAAACTTATAAGGCAGAGTTGCTTTCATTCTTTATCCTCCTATTTTTGAAAGCGGTAGAGTCTGCTGTTGATATTATAATTATATCACGTTTTGCAATATAAATCAAGATGATTCAAGCAAGATTTCTCGCTTTCTTTACAAATTGGCGCATTACACCGGGGAATTGTCCGGTATTTGTGCATGGCGCTCAAAATACTCCGATAATGCGGTTGATGCTGTATAATAAAACTTGACACACCCCCCACAACCAAAGTATAATAAAACCAAAGGAGTGAGTCAAAAATGGGTACAGGAAGACAGTATGATGAGGAGTCAGGCAGTAAAGCTGGCGAAGGAGATCGGCAACAAGGCAGCCGCCGAAGAGCTTGGGATCCCGAAGGGGACGTTAGGAACATGGCTCAACAGGGCTCGTGCCGGTGAGATCGACACGGGAGCAGGAACACGCTCCCCCGAGGAATCTCTAAACCTCGCACAACAGCTTCAGGCTGCAAACAAGAAGCTCAAAGAGCAGGAGAAAAAGATTCGTGAGCTTGAAGAATTGAACGAGTTTCTTGAGGAGGCCTCTGCTTTTTTCGCCGCCAACCGTCAGAAGTCAGGAAGGATGAACGGTTAAAACTGATCGCCATAAAGACCGATGACGGTAAGGTCAAGGGCAATATCAGCTTTTACTGTAAAGCTCTGGAGGTCAGCAGACAGGCGTTTTATGACTATCTTGACCGCAAGGATAAGCCGTGGATATATCAAGCTCTCGTTGAGGAAATGTTGAAGATCCTTAACGAGGACGAGTACAACGATACTTATGGAAGAAATCGTATGTATATGGCTCTCAAAATGAAAAAAGAGCTGGGAGAGATAACTATTGATATTCCCTG
>CACZJT010000015.1 GCA_902781565.1 uncultured Ruminococcus sp. | reverse complement strand
ACATGGTACTTGCAATTCCACTTGGAATGTGCTAAACTATTAATATCGTCTCTTGTCATGACGATACCTCCTTTGATCCTTAAGTTTCGGTTGGCAGACATACTCTTATTTTGTCATAGGAGGTTCTTTTTTTCTACCCATAGCTAAAGCTTTTTTGAACCCCCGGCAGAGCCGGGGGTTTTCTTAATACAAAAAACCGACATCTCACAAATACCACCTGACGGCTTTGTGAGATGTCGGCTTAATGAATGCCTTTATGTTTTCAGCATTACAGCGAAGCGATGAATATTTCAAGTATATCCTTTTCGTCCAGCGGAGCCCATGCGTTTATAAGCCCCTCGTTTACAGCGACATGATGTGCCATTTCGCCAAGACGGCTCTCATCAATGCCAACATCTCTGAGATGCATGGGGATCCCGATAGACTCGAAGAAATCGTATGTTGCCTGTATAGCCCTTTCGGCGATCTCAAAGCTGTCAAGGCTGCTGTCTATACCAAAAACATTTACGCCATACTTAACAAAACGTCCGACTGTTCTATCGTTCAGGATATGCTTCATCCAGCGGGGAGTTATGATAGCAAGTCCCTCACCGTGAGTAATGTCGTAATATGCAGACAGAGCGTGCTCCATTCCGTGACAGGGCCAGCCCGAGGGACTGCTTCCCAGTGAATAGATACCGTTGCAGCCGTAGGTACAGGTGAGCATCATTTCCGCTCTTGCGGTATAGTCCTCGGGAGATTCGAGACATTTCCTTCCGTTCACCATAAGGCTCTTCAGTCCCGCCTCCATGAATCCGTCGTTCAGGATAGTGGAGTCCTCGCAAAAATACTGCTCCATGATATGATTCATGGCGTCCGCGCAGCCTGCGGCAGTCTGTTTTTTCGATACGGTGAAGGTATAGGTAGGGTCAAGGAAAGAAACGGCAGGATAATTATGGGGGTCAACGTAGCCTATCTTGTCATTTGTCTCTGTCCTTGAAATTACTCCTCCCGAGTCATATTCACTGCCCGTCGCCGAAAGGGTCATGATATCAACGATCGGGAGAGACTCCTTTGCAAAGGCTTTGTAGGAGATAAGATCCCACGGGTCGCCGTCGTATTTTGCGCCTGCCGCGATCGCCTTGGAGCAGTCCAGAACACTTCCGCCGCCTACTGACAGGATAACATCAATGTCATGTTCCTTGCAGAGCTTCACACCGTCAAGCACGCTCGGGTCGTATTTCGGATTCGGCCGGATACCCGAAAGCTCGATGATCTCATGCCCTGCCAGCAGCTCCTTGACCTTGTCGTAAAGCCCTATCTTCTTGATGCTTCCGCCGCCGTAGGTCAGCAGTATCTTTTTGCCGAACTGCTCCATGACCTCGGGGAGCTTTTCGATAACGCCCTTGCCGAAGATGAGCCGCGTAGGTGTCATATAATCAAAACCGTACATAAAAGAATCCTCCTTGCTGTATTTTGTTTACCTTTATATTATAACATACTTTTCCGCAAAAGTAAAATGCCTATATTTAATAGCACTATAGCTTTCGCTCATACACGGTCTTTCAGCAGACATAATATCACTCCGTTTATTTCCCCGTTCGCCGTAAACAATGCGGAAATACGCAGTCAGCGTTCAATTATCCGCGGGCTCCGTATCAAATGTAAAGACCTCGGATATCTCTTTGTCATACCCTTCATAAAAGCCCTTAGGCATACCGAGGACTATACGCGCTCCGCGGTTGTATAAAATCAGCAGACTATCGTTTTCCTTATCGAAAGTCAGCCCTTCGATCTCCCCCTGCCTTGTCACATCGTCAAATGTGCGTTCGAGAGTCACGATACAGCTTGTGGCGTTTTCCGCGATATTTGTACGGTATAGATGATCGGGCTCGTTATCATCTGCCGTGCCGTCGTCTGCCGTCATATAAATGCTGCCGTTATAGTAAGCGATACCTTGCAGCCACTGAGGAGGCATCTGCAAATGAACCTTTCCGAGATAATTGCCGCTGTCAAGGTCATACTTATAAAGATAGCGTCCGCTTTCCTCCCCTACCCATGAGCACATCCATACGGTGCGGGTATCGGGATCGACAGCTATCCCCGAACATTCGAGCTGTCCGCTTTCGGGCTCAAAGGGAAAAGTGCGTTTTAATTCCAACGTATCCCCGTCATATACCGCTATCTGTATATTGTTGCCAACTCCGTCCATGAAGTATTCCGCACCGATATACAGCTCGTTGTTAAAAACATCAATGTCTCCGATATGATTCACTTCGATGTCAAAATCCTTGAAAGGCTCGGTATTTTCGGCAATCACATTCCATTCTTTGTCATATTTTGTAAGAGAAGCCGAACCGCTCACCCAGAAGCTGTCCTTTTCGCAGCAGACGCCCTGTCTGCCGTTCACCTCTGCCGCGCTGTTCAGCTTGTAGCGGTTTACGGGGAGCATTATCTCCAAGCTGTCTTCGGGGCGCCCCGTATCGGCTTTCGAGCCTGTTTGCGGGGTATTTCCCTTTGCGCAGCCGCCCAGAAACATAGCGGCTGAAGTAACGATCATCAAAAGCGATATCTTTTTCATTTAAGCACCTCCGAGGAAGTATATTATACTCCCCTCTGTTCCAAATCCACCAATATCTTCGTACATAAACGAATTTTCAGCATGAACTATTGTTCATGCGTGTTCGCACTCCCTTGAAGTGCGACAGCCCTGCAAGGGAGCTTGACGACGAGTGATGAGCCGTCAGTGCCGAGATTTGTCTGCTGTTCTTTTAGGGATTATTATTATATCGCAGACCGTATGCAGCCCGAACAAAAGGGATATGTACATACATATCAGCGATACATACCTGAATTCCTTTGTGTACATATATACTCTGAAGGTATCGGCGTGACACATGAATATTTCGGACACCATATACCCGAGAGCTGAAACCGAGGACGTAAGAAATCATTTTTGGGTATCGGAGCTTCGGCAGCGCATGAAGCGAATGCTACCAACATACCGATGATAAGCACATAAAACTCAGCTATTTTTCCTCCATTATTATCCATGTGACCTTATCCCGCAAAGGGAAAAACTCTCCTTCTCATATTATAGCGTAACTTCACAAAAAAATCAAGCATTTTATACATTTTTATTTTCTGCCGTTTATCGGCGGCATGAGCTTTTTTTGAAAAGTACCAAAACACTCTTGATTTCCGATACTTTTTCTGTTATACTATAAGTATAGTTTTCCGACGCTTTTTTGCACCCTTTCGGGAATTTCGGGGGTATTACGTACAGAAAGCAGAAAAACTGCAAGAATACGGAGGTAATCATCATGCCAAACAATCTTCCGACATATGAACAAGTCAGAAACGACCTTAACAACGCGGTCACGAGCAATGAGCCTGCGGCTTTTGGTAAGGCGCTGGTCGATAAATTCAAAAAAGACCCCTGGGAAAAGGACAATGCCGCTGCCGATAACAACATCAGCCTTGCCTCGACCTATATAAGAAGGCTCGTGTCAACAAACGAAAATGACACCATCGAGAGCAACTCGGGAGCACAGGGCGGAGAGCTCTATCAAAGCCTTGTGTCCTACGGCACGGAGCTTGAGATGAGAGCCTTTGAGCACCGCAGCGAAATAAGAAGACGGCTCCTCAACAATGAGATAGCGGGAGTCAGGTATCTCTATGACGATCTTGACAAGGAGCTTCTCGACAAGCTGGTCAACAATCTCTATGTTACCATATACCGTGAACAGGCTTTAGAGCTTGACGCTTACTACAAAGCCAAAAAAGCATTCAGGGACAATACGCCCAACAATCGGTATTCTTACCGCTCCTCCGATAATGACAGCGTGACGCTTCGGAACCAATATCATATCTACCTCGACGATGTGGAAAAACACACCGTAGACGCGCTGTATTCGGGTATGAATAACGTGCATCTGAATCCTATAAAGGAACTGATCTCGGGAAACAGGCGCCCCGCGCTCGACCTCAATGCGCCCGATACTATGGGCTTTAAGATCAACCGCGACCCCGACGTTCCCGTTTATTTCTCGGCAGTGCCCGATTCGATGACCTATCTGAGCGTAGATGTCACCACTCCGAGGCTCAACACTCATAAGAACAATCTGATAAAGACCCTCGCAAAGCTCGAATACTACAAAAAGAACATTTCCCGCATAGCTGAACAGGCGGGCGAGATGCTTACCGAGCTGGAGGGATACGTAAAGACCGACGGCTCCCCCAACAACCCTACCTACGACAGTCTGCATACGGCTCTGCAAGAGCTCAGCGAGAGTGCGAACAATGACATCAACCCCTCGGAGGTATTGAACAAACTGCGTGCGGTACAGCTCGCGGGTCAGAACTACGAGAGCCATCACGGGATCTTCAGCGCCTATAACGACTACGGAAAGGGCAGACTTGACATCGCCCGCAGAGCCCAGACATTCGCCATCGTAAATGCGGGCAAAGCCGCTCCTGCGAACTACAACATCTACAACAGCCCCATTTCCGAGCAGATCAGGGTCTATCAGACAGGTATCAAAAGAGCGGACAAGATCGCCGAACAGCTGGGACTTGCCATAAACGACGAGTACAACTACCGCAGCTTTGACAGCTCACAGCTTGCAAACCTTACGGCAGCCCTCGGGAACGCGGAGCACGGCGTATGGGGCGGAAGCGGACAGTATACCTCCGCCAAGCGCAGCTTCACGGAGCTCGGCAATACATTCGCGGAGCAGGTGAGGGTACTTAACGATCCCGATACCGACGAAGCTCAGAAAAGCACCGCTATCCAAATAATAAAGAATGCTGTCAACATCGCAAAGGGAGACCTTAACGCCTACATCGACCGCAAGAGAGATCAGGGCAACCTGAAAGCGGGCTCTCTGATAGACGTCAAGACCCAGAAGCGCATCACCGCCGTACAGGACTGCCTTGCCTTCTGCGATATCCTGACAACACATATGGACAATGAGGCGCAGTATCTGGGCGACGACGAGGGGCTTAAATCGACCTTTCAAAACGCAGTCGAGGCTCCCGTTCCGCAGATGTTTCAGCCTATACTTGCCGAAGCCGAGAGAGCGTCAGACCCGGGGCTCGGCGAGATCGTAAAGGAGAACATCGAAAATGTGAACCGCCGCAATGTCCCCGAAGCCCCTGCCGAGAATGCGCGCGTAAGCATTGAAATAGCCGATGAACCCGCCGTCATCAAGATCGACGAGATCATTGAGCCCAAGAGCTATATCGGAAAGCTCGATCAGCAGATAAACTCCCCCGAGAGCTACGAGAGGATAGCCGCCGCCGCCGCGAAGCAGGCTTACATAGACCTGAAAGCCGCCGCAGATATGAACCAACTCCCCGAGAAGCAGGTCACCGCGCGTAAGATAGCCGCTATTATCCACAACGAGCAGATATACAAGGGACCCGACGGCTATGTAAAGACTGCGGACGCGCAGTCGGCGCAGAACGAATACGACAAAGCCGTAAACGCTCTTGCGGAGAGCGAGGCGCTCACGGCAGCCGCAGGCGATCTCGGTCTGAAACGGGTCAGGGAGATACTTACAAACCCTGCGGCGGCGTATTCGGAGTATCATAAGCAAATGTACGCAGACGTTCCCGAGAAGGAGTATATCCCCGCTGTGCCCGCAGCCGTAATGTCCCCCATAACAGCCTACCGCAAGATGCTCACCGATACGATAAACGATAAGAACGGCACGATGCTCGAGTATGCTGCAAGAAAAGCCTTATCCACACAGAAACAGCTGGACAACATGGCAAGGAGAGGCGCGGAGCTCGATAAGATCGGGGACTGCATTTTGGGATTCGTCTTTTTCGGCAAGATGTCCGAAATGAAGGAATTGCCGCAGGTCACGGGAGAGTTCTACAAGGACAATGATATCGCCATCGCCGAGCAGGAAAAGATCAGGGACGACCCCGAATTTGAAGAGTTCGTTAAGAACATAACCGACGATAAGATCGTTGAATTCGCAAAGGACCCCTCGAAGGTCTACACGGAATACAAGAGCTTCACCGCAGAGCTTGAAAGAAAAGCCGAAGCGGAGAAGGCTAAGGAGGAGATAAAGCCCGACGTTCCCGGGGAAAACGCTAACGAGGCGGGGGAAGGTGAGATCGACCCTGCGGAGGCTGTGCTTGCCAAGAAAGCCTATGTCAGAAAGATCATAAAAACAGAGAAGGAACAGCCCGATACCTTTTACGAGCTTGCGGCAAATTCCGCCATGAAAGCACTGCAAAGGCTCGAAACTATTGCGCTCGGCAAATCGAAATCAAAGAATATCGACAACAGTATCGCAACGATCATTTACAATGACAGAGTTCCTAACTTAAAAGACTTACCGAAGTATACGGGCGATCCCTATACGGACAGCGAGCTCGTTCCCAACGAAAGGAATAAGATCAAGGAGGAGCCTGCCTTCAAGGAATTCATGAAGGGCGTTACTCCCGAAAAGCTGATAGAGTTCGTAAACGATCCCACACAGATATCAAAGCAGTACGAGAGCTTTGCCGTAAGATTCGGCAAGGAAGCAGGCGCGGAGATCATCGCGGATCAGCCCGGGGTGAAAAAGCACCTGTCCGCAAAAGCCAAGATCACACGGGAAACGTACCGCCGCGATCTCATGCAGATCGATAAGGACAGACCCGATACGGTCTATCATTCGGCGGCAAGATACGCCATCAGCGGTCTTGAAACTCTCGTGAAGTTAGATTCGGGATATACCCAAAACACACCCGACAAGCTCCTGAACGCCGTTAGCGGGATAATCTATTACGAGCATCTCTCAAAGCAGTCCGACATCCCGAAAATGAACAGCCTTGAAGAGAGCGAAAAATTCGTCCGTACGGGCACAAATGATCTGAAGAATATCCCTGCTTTCAAGGAGTTCGTCGGCAGGATAGATGCCGACAAACTGGCGCTCTATTCCGAGTTCCCGTGCAGAGCAGCAGAAGATTACGATACCTTTGCCGCGAATTACGAAAAAGAAGCCGCAAAAGCGAAAGAGGAGGAAGAGTTCGAGGACATTTTCGGCTGGGGCGAGGAAGAAAAGCCCGAGACCGACCGCTCCAGATACTTCGCAAAGATCGACAACAATATCAGAGAGGATAAGGGCAAGATATACTACTACACCGCATTGAACGCAAAGACGGCGATCAATACCCTCGACGGTATGGCAGATGGCGAGATAGACTCCAAAAAGCTCACCGACAGCTTGGCAGGGCTTATTTACCGCGAAAAGATCGAGAAGAGTATAAACGTACCTCAGTGCAGCGGTGATTTTCAGCATGATGTCGAGCTTATCAGACCCGAAGTCGATGCGATAAGGGACGATCCCGTGTTCAAACAGTTCGTGGGGGGTATCACAAAGGAAAAGATCGCAGAATACACCGCGTCCCCTTCGATCGTCGCCATAGAATACGAAGAATTTGCCAAGAACCCGGAAAGGTACGCAAAGGCAGGCAAGGATTGGGAGAAAGAGTGGGAGAAAGAGATGGCTCGGAATGATCCAAAAAAACGGATAAACGAACCTGCGAGCCTGCCCGTGTATCTGCATATCGCGAAGTCACAGTTCATAACCGACGAGGAAGCTCCTGGCGCACGCAGTCTCCCCGTAAAAAGGATACAGTTCAAAATAAACACGGATGAGACCGTCACAATACCCCTATTTGGCGGAATCCACGACATCCTGCTTATACGCGGTCATGATATGACAAATACGATGGGAACTGCGGCTTCCGATGCGGCAAAGAATGCCTGCGTTGAGCTTTCTGAGCTTACTAATCAGATCGACGGCGAAATGACGCCCCAACAGAAGGAACAAGTCACGACCCTCACCGCAAGGATATTCACGGATATAGACGTCCATCAGGAGAACGCGCTGAGAGACAAGCACGACCCGGACATGACCGCATTCTCCGAGGAGGTCGTAAAGCTCAAAAACACCCAGGCGTTTATTGAAACTGTTGATAACATCAAGACCAAGGAGGATATCTACAGCTTCCTGAACAATCCTCACTACTACAGAAAGCAGTATCTGCAAAGGGCGGGTCTTGTCAGACAGGACGACCCGCTGATAAAAGCGGCGTACAGCTACTCTGATCTGACAACCGAGAAGAAGGAGCAGCTTCTCGGTGCGGAGAAAAAGCAGCAGGCTCCCAAGAAGCCGGTCTCGAGCTATAAATTAAATGCGGAGGGACTGGTCAGCATGGGAAAGGCAAAGGACAAAAAAGGCACCTACGGCGCAGCCATGACTTCATTTACCCAGCGAACGGTAACAGACTTGAAGGGACTGTGGGAGAAGCTGAAAAATAACCCCGAAGCGCCCCTTAGCGAGAAAGATGTGAAGTATTTCAACATGGTAAAGGCGGGTGTTATCAGAAACGCCGATATACACAAGCCGATCAACAGCGGAAAGGCAGAAAAAACTGTGTCCAAGTCCATAGACAAGACCATTGCAGGCGACAACGCAGCACTGGTAAAGAAATGCAAGATCAAGGGCATATTCAAGAAGGCATACAAGGCGCAGGATATCAAGGATTTCATAGACGACCCCATGCCCGACGTGGACGCATACCTCAGACCGAAGCCTGTGGAAAACAAGAAGACCAAAGGCATGAAAAAATAGTAAAGTCCGCGATGATAGCAGGGCTTTGCAAATACCCTGTAATCACTGAACAATGAGAAAAACGGCTGTACCCGTATGAGGTACAGCCGTTTTGTCAGCTAAGACTTGTGTTCGGTCATCAAAGACGTTCAAGGAGCTGTTCGCCGAGGGAGCTTTTGTCGTCCTCGGTCAGAGCGCCCCGAACCTTCTTGTAGGAGGTCAGCCCTAAGAACACCACCGCTTCGGCGGCGAGGAGGAATATCGCACCGATGATGAGCATTGCCGCCATGAGCTTTACGCCCGCAAGCACTTCGGCGAGTATCATCAGCACCCACACCGCCAGCATATACATGGGCTTGTAGAACATCGCCACCGCGATCGTCACCGCGTCGGCGCGGTCGGGGCAGAATACCCTGTACCCCGCGGCGTAGATCATGAGCGTCAGCACGAATGCCGCTCCCGCCGTCAGAGGGTAGGTCAGCACCGTCATGCCCGTCCTGTTCGCGGCGTATATGCCTGCCGCCTGCAATATGACGATGAGCTGCAAGGGGAAGAACCTCATCATATCAATGTGCTTGCGCACTCCACCGATGAAGCTCTTAGTAAGACTGCCATAGACCGAGAACCTGCGGTAGATCACTTCCCTGCCGATCTCAAACGCCGAGGTCAGCGCAGGCAGGGCGAGTATCCCGAGGGTCAGATATATGGTGCCGAAGGTCAGCACACTCAGTACGGCTATCAGATGTACAGCTCCCATCATTGCCGCAAGACCGTTCTTTTTCAAATGTATCTCCTCCGTTAGGATTCTTCAAGAAATAAGTTGTGCGCTTATGCGACGGATATTTAGCGCGAACTTGTTCGTGCGCTTGGGCAAGGCGCCTGCATTATCTTCGTTAATGCCACCGCAGGAATACCGCATGAACTTCGTTCATGCCCGTATTGTCAAGGGAGTGCAACGAAGCAGGTATGAACAAGTTCATACCGGAAAAATAGACTGGCAGAAACGTGCAGATTATTTCTTGATGGATCTTCACATTTTTACAGAGCCCGCAAGCCCGTTGTAGATGTACTTTTGCAGGAAAATGAACACTATCATTATCGGTATCAT
Source organism: uncultured Ruminococcus sp. (assembly GCA_902781565.1). Classification (GTDB taxonomy): domain Bacteria; phylum Bacillota; class Clostridia; order Oscillospirales; family Ruminococcaceae; genus YE71. The sequence goes on along the minus strand of CACZJT010000015.1, from coordinate 18,381 downwards.
GCCGATTATTATTGCCGCCGCGACTATCTCAAAGGGCGTTGACATCGAGCCGTAGAACTTGTACAGCGCCACCGTGAAGGTCTGTACGTCGCGGTTCAGATAGAGGTTCGGGATATAGAAATCGTTGTACAAGCCTATGCCGTTAATGATTATCATGGTGGTGCAGGCGGGCTTCATGAGGGGGAAGATTATCTTCGCAAAGGTGTAGAAGTAGCCCGCGCCGTCTATCATGGCGGCTTCGTCTATCTCCCTGGATATGCTGTCGAGCTGGTTGAGCATTACGTAGATACCGACTATGCCCACGCCCGAATAGAGGATAATGACGCTCCACATGGTATTGATCAGCCCCACCGCGTACATCATGCGGAAGATGAGGGTCTGTGTCGCTACCACGGGAATAAACATCGTGAGCGTGAACATAACCTTTACCACCGTCTTGCCCATGAAGTCGAAGCGGTGCAGGATATACGCCACCATAGCGGTGAACGTCACCTGTATGGCAAGGGAGATGGTGAGTATTACCGCCGTATATAGGAACGCTTTACCCAAATGCCCGACCCTCATGGCGTAGCTGAAATTGTACATATTGAGCCAGTTCTTCGGGGGCTCGAGCACGCTGGTGGCGGAGTATTCCGCACCCGTCTTGAAAGCCATGAATATGAGCGGTACGAGCGGCACGAATACGAATATGCTCGCGCAAATGAGGAAGATATATCTGACGGTCTTATAGAGCTTGGTTTCGTTAGACATATTTTAATCCTCCTTTACGAGCAGCCGCTGCAAGCCCACTACAATAAGCACTATCACGAATACCATGACCGAGAGCGCTGCGGCGAAGCCTACCTTATTGGTTGACATACTCTGCTGTATCATGATAACGGGAGTTCCCGTTCCGTTGGAGCCGTTCATCATGATGTAGGGTATCTCGAATACCTGTATAGAGCCCGAAACGCTCAGCAGTATATTTATGAACAGCACCTTCTTGATGAAGGGCAGGGATATGTAGCGTATCTCCTGCCACTTTGAGCAGCCGTCAAGTGTGGCGGCTTCGTAGAGCTCGGTGGGTATGGTCTGTAGGGCTCCGAAGAACATTATGAAGTTCATGCCGTAATATCGCCATATACTTATCGAGGCTATTGACGGATTGACGAGGTTCAGGTCTTGCAGCCACTGGTGCTGCAAGCTGTCGAGCCCCAGCCAGCCGAGTATGGTGTTGAGACTTCCCGTGTTGTTGAAGAAGATTATGAATATCGTGGAGATTATAACGCCGTTCAGGAGATACGGGATTATGAGTATGCCCTTGAACACGTTTAGCCCGCGGAACTTGCCGTTTATGACCACCGCCAGCAGCAGTGCGAAGATGAGCTGGGGTATGGACACGAGGAAGTACCAGCCGCAGTTTTTGAACATCTTGATGTATTCGGTGTTGGTGAACATTTTTTCGTAGTTTCTGAGCCCTATGAAGTTTATGTCCCCGAAGCCCCTCCAGTTGGTAAGGCTAAGAACAAAGTTTCCGATGATAGGCACATATGAGAAAATTATCAGGTGTATCATAGGGAAGACAAGAAACAGCACGATAAAAAGCGAGCGTCTTTTGCTCTTCATTTTTTGCTATCCTCCTTTTGCAAATAAAAGAACGGGTGTGAAACGGCGGAAGCCGACCGCCGGATCCACCCGTCCGGAGAAACTATTATAGCTTGCTGTTAGTCAGATATCACTGCCAGCTGTAGCCAAGAACTTCTCTTGCCTCAACGTAAGCCTTGTTCTGCTTTTCAACCTGAGCATCGTAAGCCGCCCAGTCGGGCTCCTTGGTAACGTCGATAACGTCGAAGAGGTTGCCGACATACTTTACATCTTCGAGCAGACCCGCTTCGGAAAGAACTTCCTCGTTGTGCATGGAGTTGTCATCTGTAGCATAAGCGTAGAGTACCTTGCAGGTGCCTGCCGCTACAGCGTCGTCGATGATCTTGTAGAGATCGGGAACGATGGGGTCTACGCCCTTCTTCATGGCGATGTAGCCGCTGTCGGCGAGGTACTGAGCGTCCTCGGAGATGTACTCGATGAAGAGCCTTGCAGCTTCCTTGTCGTCGCTTCCCTTGGAGATAGCGTAGCTGTCAGCCGCGGAAGCCATTACATACTGACCGTTGCCGAAATCGGGAGCGGGTGCGAACTTGATCGAAGCAGGGTCGCCGCCCTCGGGAACACGTCCCTGTATCTGGGGAACTACCCATGCGCCGAAGAGCATCATAGCGGCGTTTCCGTTGCCTACGGAGTCCATAGCCACACCGAAGTCGGTGTAGATGTCAGCCTCGAAGAAGCCCTTTGACTTCCAGTCGGTGTACATCTTGATAGTCTTGCCCATAGGCTCGCTCTCGCTGAAGGGAGTGTCGCTCTTGAGCATGGAGGGATAAGCGTCGTTGGAGCCCGCAACGTAGTTTGCGAAGTCGTTTATAGTGGAGAGCGGCCAGTTCTCGATGCGGTGCATGGCGATGGGGTCTATGCCTGCCTCGCGGAGCTTCGCGCACATCTCCTCGAACTCTGCCTGAGTGGTGGGGATGCTGTCATAGCCCACCTTCTTGATGGTCTCCTCGTTGTATACTACCGCGTTATTGTAGGTCTTTGCGGGCATGAGAGCGTAGATATAAGTACCGTCATTGTACATTGTCTCTGCATAGTCGCCGTAAAGCTCCTTAGCCTCTGAAACGGTGCAGTAAGGCTCGGCGTACTGCTGCCACTCTTCTATGCTCCAGTTCGGGGAGGTGTAAATGTCAATGGAGGGATCCTGAGTCTGAAGGAGAGGTCTGATGTCATCTTCGGTGGAGTTTACCTGGAGATCGACATGGATACCGTACTCGCCCTCGAACTTCTCGGCAAGGTGTTTCAGATAAGCGTAGGACTCATCTCTGTAGGTATTGCCGTCCGCGTCCTTCTTTTCTTCGCCGAGAACGCGGTTGCCGCCGTGGGTATAGAGCGTAATGGTCTTGCCCTTCAATGACTCCTTGTCGATCTGATCTGCGGTTTTGAACTCGGACTTGCCCTCGCCCGCATCGGTGCTGCCGCCGTTATCGGAGCTGTCACCGCCGTTATTTCCGCAGGCAGCAAGTCCGCTGACTGCCATCGTCATGCCCATTACGAGGGCTATAAATCTTTTGGTCTTCATAAATCTTATCCTCCTAAATAAACGTATCACCATTTCAGGAATTGCTGTAAAACAGATCATGTGATAAATATGTACACTCTTTTCTCACACGATTATTTTATTTTTTGTGATTATATTATAGCTTAAATTTCACGAAAATGTCAAGCATTTTATTTCCTGTTATTTCCAGATTTGCAATAACATCGCCTTAATTCACTTCAACTTACAGAAAATGTTTTCGGAACAATTTTCTTCCATACCACTTGCCGTACATGAATATTCAATTGAATATTCATGACGAATATACATTTTTTTCTTCTGTATGCAGTCCCGAAGATCGTGAGAATATAAAAAGCAGTCCGCGCTTTACGCACAGACTGCTTTGTGAGCTGTAATTTGCCGTTTACTTCTTGGCTACGTACTTTCTGATATCCAGCGAGATAGCTACGAAGATAACTACGCCGATGAATATGTACTGAGCGTTCGCGTCAACGCCGAGGTACTGGAGCGATGCTTTCAGCAGCTCGAATACCGCAACGCCTATGATAGCGGAGGATACCTTACCGCGTCCGCCCGTTACCGATACGCCGCCTATGGTACAAGCCGCGATAGCTTCCATCTCATAGCCGAGTCCTAAGTTTACCGAAGCGCCGCCCGCCTTTGCTCCGAGCATGAAGCCCGCAAGACCGTACATCATGGCGGCTATCATGTAGATGAGTACCATAGTGCGCTTTACGGGAACGCCCGCGACCTCAGCCGCCTGGGGATTTCCGCCGATAGCGTACATATACTTTCCGTGGCGGGTCATATTGAACAGGAACCATACGAGCGCCGCGATTATTATAGCTATCCAAATAAGATAGCTTATGCCTAAGAACTTGCCCGTAGCTATGCTCGTGTACTCCTCGGTGTAGCCGCCGAGAGGTGTAGCTCCCGTGTAGATAAGGGCGATACCGTAGACTATCTCCATCATCGCAAGAGTCGCAATAAAGGGCGGGATATGTAAGAACGCCACCGCAAAGCCCGTGATAGAGCCGAATGCACCCGTGATCGCAAGCACTATGAGAAGTGCTATGATGATGTTGAGCGGTTCAAGATTCGGGAAAAACTTGCCCGAGTAGTCCATTTTTTGCAGGAGCGTACCCGCGATACACGCCGCAAGTCCGATCATACGGCCTGCCGACAGGTCGCAGCCGCCCGTGATAACGCACCCCGATATACCCAGCGCTATAACAAGTCTCGCGCTCATGTTCATCAGGATATTGATAAAATTATTTCCGGTAAGGAATCTGTCATTGGTTATGCCCGTGTAGCTCACCAATATGAACATAACGATTATAACACCGTTATTTATCAGAAAATCCGTGACCTTCTGCCTTTTTGTTTTGACCATTGTATTCTCCTCTGTGATCCTTTGCCGTAAGGATACACGCCAATGTCAGAATTGGGTAGCGTACCTCATGACATTTTCCTGAGTCATTTCACTCTCTTCGGTTATCTCTCCGCGTATCCTTCCGTTGCACATAACGTATATCCTGTCGGACATTCCGAGAAGCTCCGCCATTTCCGAGGATATCATTATGATAGCCTTGCCCTGATTTGCAATGTCCTTCATGATCTCGTATATCTCATGCTTTGCGCCCACATCGACGCCGCGCGTGGGCTCGTCCATTATGAGGATATCGGGGTCGTTGGCGAGCCACCTCGAAACGATGACCTTCTGCTGATTGCCGCCCGAGAGATTTGCGATATGCTCCCGAATGCTCGGCGTTTTGATATTTAGCTTGTCGATACTGTCCTCGACCACGCTGTTTATCTTCTTATGATCCAGCACAAAGCCGCATTTGAGGAACTTATTGTATACGGAAACGCCGACATTGTCCTTGATGGAAAGACAGCCGAAAATACCCGTACCTCGTCTGTCCTCGGTTATCATGCCTATACCCGCGTTCATGGCGTCACGGGGGCTTTTGATCTTCACTCTCTTGCCGTGTACCTTGATCTCTCCCGATGAAAGATGCCTGATACCGAACAGACCCTCCATGAGCTCCGTCCTCTGAGCACCGACCAGTCCGCCGAAGCCTATGATCTCGCCCTTTCTGAGGTTGAAGGAAACGTCCCTGAAAGACTTCTCATGTATGGAAGATACCCCGCTGACTTCGAGCACCACCTCGCCGGGAGTCCTGTCCTTGGGCGGGTAGATATCTGTAAGCTCGTGTCCGACCATTTTGGTAATGATGTCCTCGATGGTGAGATCCTTAGCCGCCCATGTGCCGATATATGTACCGTCACGCATTATGGTGACATCATCGGCTATGCGCTTGATCTCGTCCATTTTGTGGGAAATATAGATCATCGCAACGCCTTTTTCCTTAAGGGTGTGCATGATCTTGAACAGCGCCTCAGCCTCGCTCTCGGACAGAGAGGAGGTAGGCTCGTCGAAGATTATGACCTTGGCGTCGTGAGAGACCGCCTTTGCGATCTCCACCGACTGCATCTGTCCTATGGAGAGAGTACCGAGCTGTGCCTTGGGGTCAAAGTCCATGTTGACCTCTTTGAGCCACTTTTCGGTCTCCTCGTACATTTTTTTATGGTCTATGACCTTTAGCGGACCTATTCGGTGACAGGGGAATCGTCCGAGGAACATATTCTCGGCAACGCTCCTTGCGAGAACGGGCTGCAATTCCTGATGCACCATAGCGATACCCTTTTTCATGGCTTCGTCGGGGTCGCTTATCACGGTCTTTTCGCCGTCTATGTATATCTCGCCCTCGTCCATCTTGTAGATACCGAAAAGACACTTCATGAGCGTGGACTTGCCCGCGCCGTTCTCTCCCATGAGCGCATGGACAGTACCCGGTCTTACTGCCAATTGTACGTTATCCAGTGCCTTTATTCCGGGAAAGGACTTGGACACGCCTTTCAGCTCCAATTTATACTCTGATGCCATATCATGCTCCTTTCCGTAAAAGGTTCGGGCAGTGCATCATTTCAGCGAATCAAGGATAGACTGAGCGTTATCGCTCTTTACCTTGACGTAATCGCAGCCGATGTAATGCTCGTTGGTGCTGCCCTTTACGTAATTTATAGCGGCATCAGAGGTACTGTGAGACTGGGCGATATGATCGTTGAATACGGTACCCGTCATCTTGCCCGCGATAACGTCTTCGAGAGCCTCGGTAAGAGCGTCAACGCCCACGAGATAGATGTCCTTGCCGACGGTGCGTCCCGCAGCCTCTATCGACTGGAGAGCGCCCAGCGCCATAGCGTCGTTATTGCAGAATACGACCTCGGTATCGGGGTGAGCCGAAAGGGAGTTCGCAACGAGCTGCTGAGCCGTAGCCTGATCCCAGTTTCCTACCTGGTCGTCAAGGCAGTCTACCTCCCAGCCTGCGTCCTGTAGAGCCTTGACGGAGAACTCGGTGCGGTACTGAGCGTCAACGTTCTCGGGGGCGCCTTCTATCATGATGTACTGTATCTTGCCGTCGCCGTTCAAGTCTACGGTCTCCTTGCCGAGATCGACGATGATCTCGCCCTGCATGGTCCCCGACTGTCTCGCGTCGCAGCCTACATATGTAACGTTCCAGTTATTGTCTGCCCATCTCTTTTCCTCATCGGCGTCGGGCTCGCGGTTGATGTAAACGAGAGGTATATTCGCAGCCGTCACAAGATCGGTTATAGCCGCGGCAGAGGACGAGTTTACGGGGTTCACGATGATGACATCTACGCCCTGGGTGATGAAGTTCTGTATCTGGTTGGTCTGTGTAGCCTGATCGTTCGCGCCGTCAACTATGGTGATATTGTCCTTCGAGAAGCCCTTTGAGACAAGATCGTTCTCCAGCTCCGTGCGGAACAGGGTCATGAAGTTATCGGCGAACTGATAGATACATACGCCGACCTTCTTATCCGCATACTCACCGCTGCCGGAAGCGGCTGCCGTATCTCCGCCCGCGTCGGACGAACCGCCCGAGCTGTTACCGCAGCCCGCGAGCATGGCTATGGACATTGCCGCAGCCGTCAGTACGCACAGTATCTTCTTTTTCTTCATATGAATTCCTCCTTGATCACTTTATGGCGGAGCCTATCCGTCATAAGCTATGCAGATAAAATCGCTCCCGCGAGGGGATATGCTTTCCAAAAAACGGTGCTTGACCGAATTTATATCATTATATCACGTTCAAATCGTTTTGTCAATAGTTTATGTAATTTTGTTTTCAAAGAGTAATATTTTGTTTGTAATATACACATTTGAGCCTTTGGAGCCTATTGACATTCCGCAAAGGAGATGTTATAATAACAGTAAGAGCATAACGTTTCTTACAATTATCTACAGGAGGTCTTTTTTATGAAAAAGCAGATAACCACAACGGAAGCGATATTCCCCATGCCCGTACTGATGATATCGACATTCAACGAGGACGGCACGGTGGACGTGATGAACGCTGCCTGGGGCACTATGGTATCGAGGGACATGGTTGCACTGAACCTTACCGAGACCCATAATACTGTCGCAAACATCAAGGCGAGGAAGGGCTTTGTCGTGCATATCGCGAACGCAAAGCACGTTGCCGAAGCCGACTATTTCGGGATCGTCAGCGGCAAGACCGAAAAGGACAAGTTCGCAAAGAGCGGCATGACCTTCACAAAGTCCGCGCTTGTAGACGCGCCCGTCATCAACGAATTCCCCATAGCTATGGAGTGCGAGTTCGTGGAGTATCAGAGCGGTGAAACGGGTCTCGGCGTCATCGGCAAGGTAGTCGCGGTATCTGCTGAGGAGGACATCATGAAGGACGGCAAGGTGGACATAGACCTTCTCGGAGCCATTTCCTTCGACCCCTACACTCACGGCTATTACAAGGTATCGGGCAGGGTCGGCGAAGCCTTCAAGGACGGCGCAAAACTGAAATAAGTTCCCGAACAATACTGTAAGCAAGGGTCAGCCGCGAATAGCACGCGGCTGACTTTTTGCTTTGAGAAGATTTGTGCATGATGTATCAAAAAAATAGCAGAATCGCCAAAAGTATATTGACAATATCCAAATAATATGCTATCATAATATCGGACGCTTATCAATGTCAAAAATCTCTTAGGGAAAGGAAAAGCCATGAGCAATAAACCAAGCGAAAAGAAAAACAAGCCCCTGCGGGAGATATCCGTCGAGGGCTGCGAGCTTATCGGAAAGGGCGGGAACGGCGCGGTCTATCGACTTGACGATGAAACTATCCTCAAGGTTTACAGCGAGAGAAAGATCACTCCCGAAAAGATAAACGAGAGCAGGAAGGTAACAAGGGACGCCTTCGTTCACGGAGTCCCCACCATGATAGCCTTCGATATGGTTCGGGTCGGGAAGGATTACGGCGTGGTGTACGAGAACATCAATGCGAGGTCGCTCGGCGCCGAGATAGCCTCCGCACCCGAAAAAACGGACGAATACGCCTACATGATAGTCGATCTGCTGAAAAAGCTGCAAAGCGCCGAGTTCGAGAAGGGCACCCTCCCCGATTCGCGGGACAGGGCGAGAAACGATGTGCGTATGGCGCTTGAAGCGGGCTGCTACAAACCCGCGGAGGCGGAGCGGCTGTATAAGCTCATAGACGACATCCCCTACAGGAACACCTTCGTCCACCAGGATCTCCACCCGGGAAATATGATGCTTCAAAACGGCGAGATCGTGCTCATAGACATAGACGATTCGGGGCTCGGACACCCGATACTGGAGCTGTCCTCCATGTACCTTGTGTATGTCACCGCCGCAAAGGTGCAGTGGAAGACCACCGACATAGGCATAACAAAGCAGCAGTACGCAAGGCTCTGGGACATCATCGTGAGGGAGTTTTTCGGCACGAACAACAAGAGCGAGATAGCCGAGATCAACCGAATCATCAAGGGATATTCCCTCATAAAGATGATACGCGGCGTAGCAACCTCGCCATCTATGCCGAACTTCCTGCGCAAGCCCGTGATCGCCATTTACAAAAGGCCCCTCATGGCGGCGCTCGACAGCCTGCACCCGATACCGTAAATTTTCGTTAGTCTGCAAAATTATCGCAAAACTTTCACATTCGGCTTTAATCTCGTTTAAGGTTCACCGTGTAAAATGATATCAAGATCAAAACACACAGTACCTTAAAGGAGGAATAAATATGACAAAAAGGAATTTTGCGGCGATAATAGCTATAGCGGCGGTGTTCTCACTGGCGGGGTGCGGAAGCACTATCGGAGAGCTTGAAAAGATACAGTCGGCGGAGAATATGGCCTATGAGGGTTCCGTGCAGGAAGTCACGGACGATGAGATAGTTGAAGCCGATACAGATGATAACAGTGAGGTCGATGCGGTGACGGATATCTCGCTTTCGAGCAAGGCTTCGGAAAAAAGCGCGTCAAGCTCTACCGCTCCGATAGACCAGACCCCCACCGTATCCGACCAGACTGCGGGCAAGAAGTCTACGACCTCAAAGACAGCTGACAGTTCCTCGGCAGAAACTGCCGTCAAGACTATCGTTCCCGAAACGACTGCCGACACCGAAACTGCCGTCACCGAAGTACAGCAGGTAATAACCGAGACAACCGAGACCAACGATAATTCTGCGGAAGAACAACAGTCACAGTCAGTCAATACTCTGAGCTATGACAGTACAGTTACGGCGTCATTCTCGCCCACGTATTCGGGGATAACGGACACTTCCGACCTGTTCACCTCACGCGATCTTTTGCAGACCCCCGACCTCTCCGACGCGAAGTACATCGAGGTATCGGGCGGCAAGACCATCGACATCACCGAAGCCGGCACCTACGTCATTAGCGGCTCGGCGACAGACTGCACGATCAGAGTCAATGCCGACAGCGAAGCCAAGGTACAGCTGGTGCTTAACGGCGTGAGCATTACGAACTCCGACTTCCCTGCTATCTATGTCATCTCCGCCGACAAGTGCTTCGTCACCACCTCGGGGACAGAGAACAGCCTTTCGGTAACGGGAGCTTTCACCGCCGACGGAGATACCAACACCGACGCTGTTATCTTCTCGAAGGACGACCTTGTGCTGAACGGTATCGGTACTCTTAACATATCCTCCGCATACGGCAACGGTATCACGAGCAAGGACGACATGAAGGTAACGGGCGGCACCTACAACATCACGAGCGCCGAGGACAGCCTTGAAGCCAACGACACTATTTCGATCTGCGGCGGCAGCTTCAATATCAGCTCCTCCAAGGACGCACTGCACTGCGAGAACGACGAGGACAGCTCCTTGGGGCTTATCTACATCGCCGACGGCACATTCGCCATAAACGCCTACAGCGACGGCATACAGGGAAATACCTCGGTACAGATAGACGGCGGCACCTTTGACATCACCGCTTCCGAGGGCATAGAGTCCACCTACGTTCAGATAAACGGCGGGACGATCTACATCTCCTCCTCCGATGACGGTATCAATGCCACACAAAAGAGCAATGCCTACTCCGTTCCTACCATTGAATTCAACGGCGGCAGCACCACCATAGTCATGGGACAGGGCGACACAGACGCGGTGGACGCAAACGGAAACATCATCGTGAACGGCGGCACCATAGACATAACCGCGGGGACTTCCTCCTTCGATTATGACGGCTCGGCACAGTTAAACGGCGGCACTGTCATCGTAAACGGCTCCGAGGTATCGGAGATACCTCAGTCCATGATGGGCGGCGGCATGAGAGGCGGCTTCGGCGGCGATATGGGCGGAGGCTTTGACAGACGCTTCTGACAGCACAGAACAAGACCGAAAAAACAGATCTTCATACGGAAGTTTGCTCCCGAGTGTCATAATGCACTCGGGAGCATCGTTTTTAATTATACCGATCCTTAAATGGTTAGTATAACAAAACGGAGCGGCTGTTTTCAAACCGCTCCTTTGATCTTTTTATCATAGACTTTTATTTCAGAGATCCTTTTGCAGAGCCGACATTTCGGCTCGCAAGCTATATTATCAGCGCTTCCGACCAGTATTCCTGCTCGTAGATGTCCGTAAAACGGTACAGTATGCGCACATTGCCGCTCCCCACGTCGGTATTCGTGATCGTAAGGTCGCCGTTCACCGTGATCGGAGTGCCGATGGTATAGCTCGTGCTGTACTCACCCTCATAGCTGTAATGATCGGCAAAGAACTCTATCACATCGCCGTCGCTCAGCCCCGTAAGCTCCTTGGCTATTGTGTCTGTCTCGCCGTTCTCGTACTCGGTGGTGACGCCCACGACCTCGCCGCCCTCCTCCTCACTGTTGAAGCGAAGTATCAGCTTCGAGCGCTCGCCGTTCAGAAGCACGGGCACATATCCCGAGATCGAATAGCTCCCGTCCCCGAGATCGACGGTATCGGTGTGGTAATACGCCACAGGCTGACCGTTTATCGACATCCAGTCGCGGTCTGTGTCGGCTATCAGCTTGTTCCCGTCAAGCTCGAAAAGATCATCAAGACCCAGATCAATATATCCCGTCCCGTCATCGTAGTACATATTCAGATCGACCGAGTGTACAAGCTCCCACTGGGCTTCGGGAAGCTCTATTGAATACCTGCCGTCGGCTTCCTTAGTCCAGACCAGCTTGGAGCTGTCGAAGTAATTGGCGGTGATGTAGCTCTCCGCCTGAGCCTCCGAATAAGGCATATCGCTCAGGAAGTCGGAGTTTGAGCCGTCGAGCCCGCGGACGCTCCTGCCCGAGCCGCCCGTGAGGAACGCCGAGAGAAGCTGTCCCGCGATATCCGCGCCGCCCGAGCTCCCGCCGAGATCGAACAGTGAGCCGAGGGGCGAATTTGTGCCGCCCGTCGCCGCCTGACCGCTCGCTTCGATGCTTGCGAACTGACGTATCGCCTTAGTGTACTCGCTGTCCATGCCGATAGTCTTGTAGGTGCCGCAAGCCTTGTCCACGTAGCTCGTGCGCCTGTAGGGGAAGAAGATCGACACGCCGTAGCAGTTGGTCATGTCGGAGGAAGCGCGGTCGTACTTCACCGCACCCCTGACCGCGTCGGCAAGAGCCTTGCCCTCGCTGTTGTTCATTTTGAGCGCTAAGTCGGCGAGGTCTACCTGGTCTATCCTGCTGCTGACCGCAAATTCGCGGGTGCTGTAACGGGCGTCGGAAACTGCCTTGTATTCCTCGTTGGAGATAAGGTCAGTGAGCGACTTCGAGAACGCCGTGAGCCGTTCGGGAACGGTGTTTGAGAACTCCGCAAGATCGACCACCGAAAGGGTGGTGGACTGTCCTCTGCACTGACGTCCGCAGGCTACGATGAAATCATCGACGATGTTTTTTCCGATATCGACCGTGGGCATGGAGGTATTGCTGCCCAGCGCCGTAAGCCAGTTGGTGTAGTACCAGCCTATACCCGGCTCTGTCTCCTCGGAGGCTATCATATAGTCGGCGTAGTCGTTCAGCACCAGCGCGGTCTCGGCGGTGGACATCAGGCAGGCGTCAAAGCCGATAAGATCGAACTTCACGCCGCTGTCTTTCAGAGCCTTCGATATGCCGCCCAGATCCATAGACCCCGCTGACTTGTTCTTCTCGTCATAGCCGTAGCCGCTGACCGACCCGCCGCCGTGATCCCAGAGGATAAGCTCGTTACGGTCGGAAGGGTAATTTTTTGTACAGTAATCAATGAACGATGTCAGGGTCTGCGGCGAGGTCATGGCTCCGCTGCCCATATCGGCTTCGAGGAGTCTGAGCTTACCGCCCTCGACCTTGTATATCTGATCGACCGTATTGCTTATACCGCTCGTTTTCCACTGCTTGCAGCCGCCCGTGAACACCAGCAGATCGACATTCTTACCGAGGTTCGCCGAAGCCATTTCCTGCATATCCGAGGACGCCATTCCGTGCTTTGATTCAAGGTCGGTGCCGCACATATACACCATGACCGTCACTTTATCGCTGCCGCCCCCCTTGATCGGGACATACTTTTCCCGCGAGCCCGGAGCAACTGTTCGGTCGGGCTCACCTGCCGCGGAAGCGGAGTAACTCGTACCCGTGTTCCCGCCCGTGACTGACTGTCCGCCCGTGAAGCCGCTTTCGGGGAGGACTCCGCCGCCCCCTCCGCCGAGTACGCTTATGAGTATCGCGATGATAGCTGCCAATCCGATACCTCCGCCGCCTATCGCCGCGCGGCTGACGCCCTTACCGCCGCCGCCCGAATGGAAACCGCCGCCCGCGGGACCTCCGCCGACGACCTTATCGCTGCGGTGAACTCCCGTGCCGCCCGAAACCGTTTTCTTTCTTGCTACAGGTCTGTTTCTGTCTGCCATACTTACCTCCGAATGATGTGATACTGCTATTATAACACATTCCGCGAAAAATTTCAAGCGTAGACCCCGTTATGACCGATCGGTAAGTCTAATACTCCACCCTTACTTTATCCAAGCCGTATAGCCTTTTGAACCTCTCCTCGTCCTCGGGGGAGCGGATAAGCATGACGTCGGTGAAATGCCCGTCGATGTAGTTCTTGAACCCCGCGACCCTCTCCCCAGTACAGATAGAGCTGCGAATGACCGCGTAATGCTTCTCGGGGTCGTAGGGAAATCTTGCGCGTTCGTTCCTCGCGGTCAGCCGACCCTTTATTCCCGAAAGTATGCCCATGCTCTCCCCTCCTTGTGCATATAGTTATATTCTACCACATTTTCCTCGATCTTGCAAGCCCCGCAACGAAAAAAAGAGGCACGGTTCTCACCGTACCCCTCCGATCTCATGTAAGCTCATTTTCCATAAGCCAAAGCAAAGCGTCACGTTCGCAGGTCTTTAAACCCGCTATCTTATCGGCTTCGGCTGTCCGGTCGTCATAATTGTCCTTTCCGCGGCAGGCTTCGACAAGCTCCGAAAGGTGCTCGCCCACGAAGTCGGGACGGTCGGGCTGTGCAAGGTCGCCCGCAAGGGTAACACCCGTCACTCCGCCGAGAATGGCGGGATAGCTCTCCGCCACGTCCCCCGACCATGTGACCCGAAGCATCATTCCCGACCGCAGGACTACCGTTTCCATAGTCAGTCCTTTAAGATCGCAGCTCACCAGCCCGTAGGTGTCGTGGGTCAGATATGCGCAGTCCCCCGATACCTTCACAAGCTCGAAAACCGTTGTCAGCTCACGGGGGGCGGGCGTTCCGTTCGCCCTGAAATGCTCCGCGAGCCTGCCGCCGAGGTCGCTGTTCGGGTCGTGATAATACGCACCGCCGAGGATCATATAATTCCCCGCGATCTCCATTCCGTATATGTTCCCCTCCCGATCGGTCAGCGTGAAGCTGTACCAGCCGTCAATAACGGGGTCGCCGCAGGCTTCGCCCTTAAAGCCCCGAAGCATATCCCTGACCGTGCCGATGTTCCCGCCGTCTATCAGATAGCGGGTGCCGTCAAAATCATAATACTCGGCGCTCACAACAGTATCGAAAAAGCTCTCCGAAAGCACCGCCGCCCTGTCGGGCTCATTATACTCGGTGGGGGTCATTCCCACGGAACTGCCGTTATTTTTCAGCCACTCGATAATATCATCGGGAAGGACGGCTTCGCTGCCGTCGTAATTTTTCCACACCCACTTCCCCGAGAGGTTAAGACTGTAGTACGTCCCGTCGGGGGCGGTGAGGGTGTATTCGGGCAAGCCGTCGCAGTTGTAGGGCTTGTAGTCAAGGCTTTTCAGACGGTCGAAAATGTCCGCACTGACGGGTTGATTTGGCAGATGTATCTGCTGTGCGGAGCTTACCGCAGTCACCGTGATATCCCGCGGCACCTCGGGGATAAGGGTCGCCGCCGTCGTGGCGGTCTTTTTCTTCGATGACTTCTTCTTTTCGAAAGTCGTGACATCGGGGAGGCTCTCGGTCTCCGTTACCGCCGAAGTCTCTGCGGTCGATGTTAGGATAAACGGCTCGCTCTCGGTGGAAGCCCCGCCCGCCGAGGGCTTGTGCGTGATATCGTCCACCCGCCCGCAGGCGGTGAGTATCACAAGCGCTGTAATTATCGCAAGCATATATTTTTTCATGGCGCTCACTCCTCTCAAATTTACTGTATTTCATCTTTTGTTCCGTACAATATCGGTTCGCCGCCGTTGAAAGTGACGGCTATCAGTATATTATCTTCGACTCCCGCGAGGGAATATACCGTCACCTCCGCCGACACATCACCGCTGTAAAGCACCGTTTCGGCAAGCGGCTCGCCAACCAATTCCCGCGATATCGCCCGACCCTCGCAGACATACCGCTTGTCAAGGTCTATCACGGGGAACAGGGAGTCTATCTCCTCCTCCGAGAACGCAGGCAAACCGTCGGTATCGGCTTCTTCGGCGAGGGCTTCCCCGGCGGTCTCGGGGACGGCTTCGGAGGGCGCTTCGTCGGGCTGTTCCCCGGCGGCTTCGGTCGCAGCAGGCTCGTTCTCTGCGGGAGCTTCGGTCACGTTCGGTTCGTTCATGACGGGAGCGGCGCCATCGGCAACGTCCGGCATTTCCGTTTCGGGAGCCTCCTCGGGGACTATGCTCTCGGAAAGCTGTTCGCTTTCATATTCTGTTATAGTCGTTACCACAGCGCTCGTTTCGGCAGCGCTCGAAGTCTCATCTGTCTGCACTTCGGTCAATAACGTCTGCACTTCGTTCACGGTGCTTGCCGTCACCGCCGATGAGTTCGGGATATCATCACGGGCGGCTATGCTCTGCCCGCTTTGCGCTGCGAGGATAACTGCGGTCATCACCGCGATACAGGGAACGGCAACTGCGGCAGTTCGTTTTGCAAGCGTTATTTTTCTCCTTCGGCGTTCGAGGTAAGTGTCCCGAATACGAAACACTTCCTCCGCCATTTCCTTAGAATTCTTCATATTCAAAGCCTGCCTTTTCCAGTTTGTTCCGAAGTGACTTCTTGGCTCTGTACAAAAGATCGCCGATCTGACGCTTTGATTTGTGCATGACCCTCGCCGCGCCCTCCGTGTCCAGCCCGACGAAGTACATGAGGAACAGCACCTGAAAATACTCCCCGTTCAGCCCGCGCATAGCCCTGTGAAGCTCGATGTTCTGCCTGCTGCGCAGATAGTCCCTCTGGACGTCAGTGCCGTCCGAAAGCGTTATCAGCTCATCTATCTGCTGATCGGAAATGCGTGCCCTGTGACGTTTCATATAATTATATGTACGGTTGCGGGCTATGGCATAGAGCCACGTTTTGAACGAGCATTTGCCGTTGAAACGCGGCTTTTTCACCGCAAGCGTCACGAAAGTGTCCTGCACGATGTCCTCGGTATCTGATATATTCCTCACGATACCGTTCACATACAGCGTCAGACCGCTGTAATGTATCTCGATGATCTCCCGAAGTCCCTCATCATCACCCGAAAGGAAACGGCGGTAGCGCTCCGCGTCGTTGCCCATATCTTCCTCCTGCCGCGGTCTTTCCGCGTCCGCAAAATTTTGCTATATATATTAGACACCGAAGGCGGCGATTTTTCGCACACCTTTTTTTAATTATATTATGGCTGTATGGTTTTGTCAACCGTAAGAATTTTACAACAAAATTTTTGATTTTGCCTATTGACAAATCAAAATATTTGTGATATAATGTATAAAACAGACGAACGATATACGGGAAAACTCACCCGCGAACGAAAGGAGCATGGCTATGGCTCGGGGAACAGGCAAAAACAATATCGAGATCGGCAAGGCAAAACAGCGCGAACTCACCGCCGTCAGCCGCAGTATCCGCAGACACCGCGAAAGGCTCGGCATGGAGCAGAAGGAGCTGGCGCGGCGGCTGGGCGTTCCCGCAAGCGCGGTCAGCAACTGGGAAACGGGCTTCTCGAAGCCGACACTCGGGGTGCTCGTGCCGATATGCGGTGCTCTCGGGATATCGCTGTATGAGCTGTTCGGGCTGGGTGACCCGATGATGAAGTTCTCCCCGCGGGAGCAAAGCCTTGTGTCAAAGTACCACGGGCTTTCAGAGGGTCATAAGTGCGCGGTGGATAATCTTGTGGATTCGCTGGAGGCTGCCGAGGCCGCGGACGACCCACCCGAGCTTACAAGGCTCATTTATTTCAGCCGTCAGCTTGCCGCGGGCATAGGCGACCCCGGCGACTTCGACGACGAGGGCGAGCCTATATACCTCTATTCCTCGGAGCTTACGGACAACGCCGACTACGTGTTCACCGTGAACGGCGACAGCATGGAGCCTGTGTATCATAACGATGACATGGTGCTGGTCAGGCGTTTTCCCGACTGCGGAGAGATACAGGCGGGCGAGGTCGGAGCGTTCATCATCGGCAACGAAGCGTATATAAAGGAGTACCGCGAGGACGGTCTGCACTCCTTCAACAGCGCCTACAAGACCATGCATTTCACCGACGAGGACAAGGTGTGCTTCATCGGCAAGGTGGTCGGTGTGCTTGACGAGAACGACATCGCGGCGGAGAGAGACATAAAGAAAGCCGCCGCAAAGAACATTTGACTTAGTGTGAGAGGTGAGCATTATGGCAGTAGATCAAAGCAAAAGAGAGAGGGTCTACGTCAGGGTATGCACAGATTTTGACGCGACGGGATATATGCAGCCGCGTTCGATAACATGGGGCGACGGACGTACCTTCAAGATCGACAGGATAAAGGATTTCCGCCCCGCGAGCGTCTACCGCGACGACTGCACGGGGTACTGTTTCACCGTGATGATACGCGGCGAGGAAAAGCATCTGTTTTTCGAGCCCGCCGATCCGACCTTCGCGAGCCGTATCGGGCGGTGGTATGTGATGACGTTAAATTAGTTACATTGGTATCGTTAGTATTATAAATCATAATTTGTCAATAAAGCGCAAAGCGTACCGTAACAGGGCTGAACGGGCAAAGTGTAAATTGACCGCAAGCACAAAGTACGCAAAGCGCACCAAGCAGCACAGCAAGCGGGTCCAGCCGCGCGAGGCTGGCGAGGATTCCTAAGGGCGAGGAGCCCTTAGGCAAGGGAGGGCGAACGCAGTTCGCCCGTGGGGGCGGCGCCCCCGTTGCGCCGCAGGCGCAAGAAACACGCGAACCGACAAGACAAAGCGAACCCGAGAAACGCAAGACCGAAAGTCCAAGTTAAATCGGCGATACCCAAAAATGTGCGGTAAGGGCAGAAACGAACAAATCAAGCCAACGTTCCGTGAACAGATGTATCGCCGATTTAATTGTGCAAAAGAGCGTAAGCGATTTTTGCACAACCCCAAACCTGCCGCAAGGCAGGCGGGGGCGTTATCGGGTCGGGTGGCGTTTTTGCCCGCCTGACGGCGGGTATGGGGT
>CACZJT010000014.1 GCA_902781565.1 uncultured Ruminococcus sp. | reverse complement strand
ACCGCAGCCGTGCTGTCGCACTGCAAGGGAGTTTGACGCAGCAATGTGGAATTTTATCCGAAAGATTTGTGCTGATATTTTCTTGGATTGCTATAGTATCGCCTGCCCCCCTTTGGGGGGCTTTTTTGTTCTTTCGCGCATACTTGACAAACGCTGCAAAGTATTGTATAATTAAAGTGTATGGACTGCTTCGCGTGAGCTGACCAAATCCAAGACGGAAAGGACGTTTTTCCTATGGGAATGACATTGACCGAAAAAATACTCCGTGCTCACCTCGTTGACGGTGAGTATGTCAAGGGCGAGGAGATCGGCATAAAGATCGACCAGACCCTTACTCAGGACGCTACGGGTACTATGGCTTACCTCGAATTTGAGGCTATAGGTATCCCCCGCGTCAAGACCGAACGCTCGGTCGCTTACATCGACCACAACACTTTACAGTCGGGCTTCGAGAACGCCGACGATCACCGCTTCATCGGCTCCGTCGCCAAGAAGCACGGTATCTGGTTCTCCCGCCCCGGCAACGGTATCTGTCATCAGGTACACCTTGAAAGATTCGGCGTTCCCGGCAAGACCCTCATCGGCTCCGATTCCCATACCCCCACGGGCGGCGGTATCGGCATGATAGCTATAGGCGCGGGCGGTCAGGACGTGGCTGTCGCTATGGGCGGCGGCGCTTACTACATCACCTGTCCCAAGGTGGTCAAGGTCAACCTTACGGGCAAGTTACAGCCCTGGGTATCCGCAAAGGACGTTATCCTGCAAGTGCTCCGCATAATGTCCGTCAAGGGCGGTGTGGGCAAGGTCATCGAATACGTTGGCGAGGGCGTAAAGACCCTTTCCGTTCCCGAAAGAGCCACCATCACCAACATGGGCGCAGAGCTTGGCGCTACCACCTCCATATTCCCCTCCGATGAGATAACCCTCGAATTCCTCAAAGCTCAGGACAGAGCCGAGGCTTGGCAGCCCCTTGCCGCCGACCCCGACGCCGTTTACGATGAGGAGATCGAGATAGACCTTTCGTCCCTCGTTCCGCAGGCTGCCTGTCCTCACTCTCCCGACAACGTAAAGACCGTTAAAGAGATCGGAAAGCTCAAGGTAGATCAGGTATGTATCGGTTCCTGCACCAACAGTTCATTCGTTGACATGATGAAGGTAGCCTACATCTTAAAGGGCAAGACCGTTGACCCCTCGGTTTCCCTTGCCATCGCTCCCGGCTCAAAGCAGGTGCTCAACATGATAGCTCAGAACGGCGCTCTTTCCGACATGATAGACGCGGGCGCCCGCATACTCGAATCGGCTTGCGGTCCCTGCATAGGCATGGGTCAGTCCCCCAACAGCGGCGGCGTGAGCCTGCGTACCTTCAACCGCAACTTCGAGGGACGTTCGGGAACAAAGGACGGTCAGATATACCTCGTATCGCCCGAAATGGCGGCGGTATCGGCTCTGACGGGCTACCTCACCGACCCGAGGGAATACTTAGGCGAGATGCCCGAATTCAAGCTCCCCGAGCACTTTGTCATCAATGACAACATGGTAGTTCCCCCTGCGAGCGAGGAGGAGATGGACAGCGTCGAAGTCCTCCGCGGACCGAACATCAAGCCCTTCCCCGAGACCTCGCCCCTCGACGAGAGCATAGAGTGCGCGGTATCGCTGAAGGTCGGCGACAACATCACCACCGACCACATCATGCCCGCGGGTGCAAAGATACTGCCCCTGCGCTCCAACATACCGAAAATTTCTCAGCACTGCTTCACCGTATGCGACGAGGACTTCCCCCGCCGCGCAAAGAACCTCGGAAAGTCGATCATCGTGGGCGGCGTGAACTATGGTCAGGGCAGCTCCCGCGAGCACGCGGCTCTCGCTCCGCTGTACTTGGGCGTCAAGGCGGTGCTTGTAAAGAGCTTCGCACGCATACACAGGGCTAACCTCATAAACGCGGGCATACTCCCGCTTACCTTCGTGAACGAAGCCGATTACGACAAGATATCCCAGGGCGACGAGATAGCCATTGAGGGCGTAAAGGCAAGCGTCGAGGCTGACAAGACCGAGCTTATCGTTATAAACAAGACTACGGGCGATAAGATACCCGTTCTCTGCGAGCTGACGGGACGCACCAAGGACATTATCCTCGCGGGAGGACTGCTGGACTACACGAGAGTTCAGCTTGAGAAAAAATGAGCAAGCTCGTCGATTACGACGAAATGTTCGGAACGGGTCACGGTGACGATAAGAAGAAGCGGTATGAAGAACGCCGCCGCAGGGAATCCGCCGAAAGAAACGAACTGAACGATTCGGTCGAGAGCTTCAGGAAAAGGACCAACTCACACGAGGGCTTTTTTGAAAGGTCCGACAGCTTTTCCGATAACAGCTTCTATTTACAAAAATCGCGCACCCCTATGACGCGCCTCCAGCGTGAAAAATACGTTTCGGAGAAGATGCGCACCGATATTCTGGAATGCATTGACGGCATCGCGGTCGGAATGCTCTTCGCGGTGATCGCATGGAAGCTCTATTTCGGCGAAGTCTATACAACTATCGCGGGAGCTGTCGGGTTCGTCCTGGGAGCGGTGCTGAAACTGCTGGTACGTGACCGCTTCCCGATACGTGCGGCGCTGAGGCAGGGATTGAGTTACATTCCCGTCGGCGTACTGTTCACGCTGGTAGTTGCTGTATTAACGGGCTGGCTCAAATGATGAGATATCATATTGACTTTCGATAAGGAGCTTAGATATGCGCAGACATCATCGCGGCAGGAACAACCGCAACGTCCCCGGGGGAGGGATAACTTTCCTGCTGGTGGACGGGGTGTTCATCATACTCGCACTCACGGGACTTCCCCAAAGACTTTTCACACAGACCCGCAACCTTGTCATCGCGGCTGTGCCCGTGTTCGTTTCGGCGATAGCGGCGGCTGTCGCGGGGCGGATCATCTTCAAGCGTATCACCGCGACCCGCGGAGAAGAAGCCGCAAAGAAGCTCGACACGATCTGCTCGATAGTCGGAGCGCTTCTCGGAATGGCTTTATTCGCACTTCTCATACACCTGTTCAACAAATCTACGGGAGGTTATTAAGGAAGGTGATAATATGGCAAGACGTTACAGCCCCGGCAACGGAGTATTTTCGGTCACGGTCTGTGCTTCATATACCGTTTTCATTTTCGCAGACGGCATCAACAAGATATCGAAATACAAAGCCGACGGTCCGGGGTTCTATCTGCCTTTTTTCGGCGTGTTCGCGGGAGTCTTTGCGCTGAGCCGGCTCATCTACTTTTTGATGAAGCGCTCTTTAGGCGCGGAACGTGCCGAGAGCATTGACCGCAAGCTGATAGGTATAGGCGTGGTGCTGGCGATAGCTTCAACGGGGCTTTTATATCTTAAATGGGGTCCCTCGTCATTTCTAAGATAACAAACAAAATTAAATAAAGGAGGTCTTGCCAATGGCAAAGATACAGATGAAAACGCCGCTGGTCGAAATGGACGGCGACGAGATGACCAGAATTATCTGGAAGGAGATCAAGGATATCCTTATCCTCCCTTATGTGGACTTAAAGACCGAGTATTACGACCTCGGACTTGTCCACAGGAACGAAACTAACGATCAGGTGACTATCGACTCCGCGAACGCCACCAAGAAGTACGGTGTTGCGGTAAAGTGCGCGACCATCACCCCGAACGCCGCACGTATGCCCGAGTACAACCTCAAAGAAATGTGGAAGTCCCCCAACGGCACTATCCGCGCCATGCTGGACGGTACGGTGTTCCGTGCGCCTATTTTAGTCAAGGGCATTACCCCCTATATCCCCACCTGGACCAAGCCCATCACCATAGCCCGTCACGCTTACGGCGATGTTTACAAGAACGTCTAGATGCAGGTACCCGCGGGCGCCAAGACCGAGCTTGTATGCACCGCTCCCGACGGCACGGTGACTAAGGAAACTATCCACGAATTCACCGAGGGCGCGGGCATTATCCAGGGTCTTCACAACCGCGATGATTCCATAGGCTCTTTTGCGAGGGCTTGCTTCAACTACGCTCTGGACACCAAGCAGGACGTTTGGTTCGCCACCAAGGACACTATCTCCAAGAAGTACGACCACCGCTTCAAGGACATCTTCGCCGAGATATTTGAAGCCGAGTACAAGGAGAAGTTCGAGGCTGCGGGCATTGAGTATTTCTACACCCTCATAGATGACGCGGTTGCGAGAGTTATCCGCTCCGAGGGCGGCTATATCTGGGCTTGCAAGAACTACGACGGCGACGTTATGAGCGACATGGTAGCTACAGCCTACGGCTCGCTTGCCATGATGACCTCGGTACTTGTTTCCCCCGACGGTATCTATGAGTACGAAGCAGCTCACGGCACTGTTCAGCGCCACTACTACAAGCACCTCAAGGGCGAGCCTACCTCAACGAACTCCGTGGCGACCCTGTTCGCGTGGACGGGCGCTCTCAGGAAGCGCGGCGAGCTGGACGAGCTTCCCGAGCTCATGGCGTTCGCCGACAAGCTCGAAAAGGCTACCATTCAGACCATAGAGGACGGCATAATGACGGGCGACCTGTACCTGCTCTCGAAGCTCGAGAACAAGCAGAAGGTCGGCACCGAGGAATTCCTCCGCGCAGTGGACGAAAGGCTTTCCGCGATGATGTGAGAACCGCTTCTCTACACTTCACCATAAATAACTAAAGCACCGAAGGCGTTCTTCGGTGCTTTTGCTTTGAGTGTTATTTCTGCCGTATCACGAAGCGAACCGTGCCCTTTGTGTCGGTCTTTTGCCGCTCCGCGACCTTGCCGAGTATCATCAGCGATAGCACGTTATCCGAATTGTCAAAGGGATCGCCGCCATCCATGAGCTCGGGATAATCGGCTTCGAGTACGATCTCGCCGCCGTCCTCGCCCGCGTTGAGCCGCAGGGCAGCAGAGCCCTTCCCCAGCTTTTTGAGCTTCGGCAGCAGGCAGGAGACCGTCAGCTCCTCCACCGCAAGGCGGCAGTTCGTCGCGGTCTTTTCGCCCATGAACCTGTGCATACAGAAATCGTCCAGCTGTCCCATCATCTCGTAGACATCGGCATTCTCCGCCGAGAGCGTGTACTCCCAGCTGTGTATGCGGAACACGAACCTTCGGGTCAGCTCCTCCTTTGGGTGCCCGAATATCTGTTCGGGAGTTCCCTGCTCGCAGATGCCGCCGTTGTCGATGTACAGCACTCGGCTCGAAACGTCCCGTGCAAGGCGCATCTCGTGAGTGACTATCAGCATAGTCAGCCCCGTCCCTGCAAGCTCCCTGATGACCGAAAGAACCTCCGACACCATTGTCGGGTCGAGGGCGCTGGTGGGCTCGTCAAAGAGCATTATCTTCGGGTGCATGGCAAGGGCGCGGGCGATGGCGACGCGCTGCTTCTGACCGCCCGAAAGCTCGTCGGGGTACTTGCGTGCCTTGCTTTCGAGCCCCACGCGGCGGAGCTGCTCCAGCGCTTCGGTGTAGGCTTCCTTGGGGGTCTTGCCGAGAAGCGACATCTGGGGCATCATGATGTTCTCTATCGCCATTTTGTGAGAGAACAGGTTGAACTGCTGGAACACCATTCCCATCTTTTTCCTGACGGCTGAAAGGTCTGCACCTGCGGCGGTAACGTCCGTCCCGTCAACGATTATCGTGCCCGAAGTGGGCGTTTCGAGGCGGTTTATGCACCTCATAAGCGTGGACTTGCCTGTTCCCGAGGGTCCGATTATGCTTATGACCTCCCCCTCATTGACCGTGAGATCGACGTCCTTTAAAGGCGTTGAATCCGCGTATTCCTTGGTCAGTCCCTTTATCTCTATAAGGCTCATTTCAGTCCACCCCCTTTATCCGGCGTTCCCTGCGCTGCTTGTCGCGGCTCTTGTCAATAAGCCCCAGCAGCTTCGACATGACCTTCGTGAGTATAAAATACAACAGCGCCACTACCACCAGCGGGAAAAATGCTTCCATCGTGCGGCTTCGGATAAGGTCACCCGCGCGGGTCAGGTCAACGACCGTGATGTAGCCCGCTATCGAGGTCTCTTTGAGCAGCATGATGAACTGCGCTCTCAGAAGCGGCAGGTAGACGTTCGCCGCCTGCGGGAGGACGACCTCGCGGAAAGCCTTTCCCTCGGTGTAGCCCAGAGCGAGGGCAGCCTCGCGCTGACCGCTGTCAACGGCGCTCAGGGCGTTTTGTATCACGTTGTAGCTCCGCGAGCCGAATATCAGCGCAAAGCCGATTATCGCCACTATCATCGCGGGAATGTTCGCCGCCGCGAATATGACGTAATAAAGCACCATAAGCACCACGACCACGGGCAAGCCCGCAAACAGCCCACCGTAGCCCTCTATGAACTTATTGCCTATGATATTGTTTTTCCTGCGGAGGTTCACCAGCCCGAAGCCTATGAGCGTTCCCAGCGCACCCGAGCATACGGCTGTGATGAGCGTCACGCCGAGACCCGAGAGCAGCAGTTTCCAGCGCCCGTCGGTGATGAACGTCCTCTTGAAGCTCGCCGAAAGCCCTGCGAAGAAGCCCTCGGAGTTTCCCGTGCCGCCTGCGGAGCGCACCAGCAGTATGTAGGAAGCGGGGGCATAGCGCAGGAAGTCCACGACCTCCTCGCGTTCATCGGTGACTACTATAGAGCCTGCGGCGATAAGCGCCTTGCCCGACTGCACCTCGGGCATCATTGCGCCGAACTCCATGCCCGTGAATTCCACCTTTACGTCCAGCTGTTTTGCGATGAGAAGTATCATCTCCTCGTCAAAGCCTATAAGCTCACCGTCCTTACCCACGTAGCTCATAGGTTCGAGGGTGTCGCAGACCGCCGCCTTTATGGTACCGTTAGCGCCCTCCCAGTCCTGCGGAGGGAGGGTCTTGATGCTGTCGTCCGCGCCCGTCCACTTCTTCCAGAGCGCCTGACGTGTATCCTGCGGTATAGTCTCATATGCCGCCTGCCATTTGGCGCGTTCGGGGCTGTTCTTCGCAAAGGCGATACCGAAGTCCGAATCTCCCAGCGACTGAGGGAATACTTCTATGCCCTCGTTTTTGTTGGCTATCAGCTCACCGACGGCGTTGTTCATGAAGTAGGCGTCTATCTTGCCGTCAAGCAGCGCCAAAGTCATATCGGGGGATGAGGGATAGAACTGCACCTCTTTCACGTCGGGAATGTGCTCCCTTATGAGATCCTCGAAGGGAGAACCTGTTATTGCCGCGATGGTTTTCCCCGAAAGCTCGGAGAAGGTCTTGAACTCGGGCTCGGCAGCCGCCGCGAACATCGGCAGAGCCGTCAGCACAAAGCAGACAAGCATGAACGCCGCCGCTATCCTACTGAGGGCTTTCCGATACCCGATCGGTCTGTTCTTCATAATGTCTCGTCCTTTACTTGTGATTTATCAACTGAAAAAATATCCAAAAAGCCCCGCTGCATTGAAGACAGCGGGGTCTTTGCAGGTTATATCAGTATTTTGTCGGTATTCGGGAGCAGTCCCTCGTCTATCTCCTCCAACTCGCCCTTGTCGCAGAGCTCCGCTATCTTGGGGTCTATGGGTATGCGTGCGATGACCTCCAGCCCGTGTTCGGCGGCGATCTCGTCAACGTGGCTGTCGCCGAAGACCTTTATCTCGCGTCCGCAGTCGGGACATTTGAGGAAACTCATGTTCTCGACTATTCCGAGAACGGGCACGTTCATCATCTCAGCCATTCGTACAGCCTTATTGACTATCATCTTGACCATATCCTGCGGGGTGGTCACGACAACGATGCCGTCCACGGGCAGAGACTGGAACACGGTCAGCGGAACGTCGCCCGTTCCGGGGGGCATATCAACGAACATATAGTCCACCTCGCCCCATGCCACGTCCGTCCAGAACTGTGTCACCGCGCCCGCGATAACGGGTCCCCGCCAGATAACGGGGTCGTTCTCGTTTTCCATGAGCAGGTTTATGGACATGACCTTTACGCCCCACTTGCTCTCGCAGGGGAAAAGCGCGTCCTCGGTGTTGAGGGGTCTGTCCTTGATACCGAACACTCTCGGCATCGAGGGACCCGTGATATCCGCGTCGAGGACAGCGGTCTTGAAGCCGCGGCGCTGAGAGCTTATCGCCGTAAGCGCTGTCACGAGGGATTTTCCCACGCCGCCCTTACCGCTCACCACCGCTATGACCTTTTTCACCTGCGACATATAGTGAGGGGGCGCTTTTTCGATACCGCCGCCCTGTCTCGACCCGCACTCGGCGGAGCAGGTCTCACAGTTATGCGTACATTCTTCACTCATTTTCTATCGTTCCTTTTCTTGGCTTTGTTTTTGTATGTGTTTGTGCTGATATTTTCTTGGATTGCTATAATACTGCACCTTCAATTCCCAGCGCCAACTTGTTGGTGCGATTCAGCATTCCTAATTCCGAATTGACCTCAGTTCCCGAAGTGCTTCCACATCTCGTTATGTATCGTCTCGGATATCGCCGCAACGTTCATCATGCGCTGTGAGCTCGAACGGTTGCTAAGACAAATGAGCACGTAGGGGTGGTCGGCTCTGATGAGCGCGGTCTCGTGATGATATCCGCCTGCGCCGTCCGTCCAGCCGCTCTTCTCGTAGACCTTGTACTTGCTGCCGAGCTGCGCCCTGAAATTAGCGGCTATGGTCGTGCTGTATATCTTCCTTGCGAACTTAGCCTGCTTGCCGTGCTGGAGGTAGTCCCAGATAGCGTCCCACTCTCTTACCGCGTCACAGGCGTTCACAACGCCCCATCTGTCCTGACCCTTTACAAGAGAGGTGCGGCAGCCCAGCTTTCTTATGAAGTTGTTGTAGCCGTCGATCCCGAACTGGTCTTGCAACATATAGTATGCCACGTTGTCGCTGTACTGGGCGATAAGCTCAAAGAGCCGCCTTACAGAATACTTCGTGCCGTATGCGCTGTTCTGCACTATGCCCGTGCCGCCCGTTCTCTGCGAAGCCTTGTACTCGACCATAGTTTCCAGCGAACCGTGACCCGAATCCATTCTCTTTAAGCAATAGAGCATGAACGGAGCCTTTACGGAGCTTGCGGGCATATAATACTGGGTCGCGTTATAGCAGACCGCCGAGCCGCTGTCTACGTCGTAGAGCATATAGCTGCAATCGCCGCCGAGACTTGTCAGCGCGTTGTACAGCTTCTGCTTGCTCGAATCGGAGAGCTTGAAGCTCTGGGCATTGAGCTGTGTCACGGACTTCTTGTTTTTGTATCTGCTCATTATGGTGTTGGTATCGAGGGTATTGAATACCACCGCCTTGATCTTCGAGCTGCAAGTGCCGTTGGCAGTGTTGTCCGCAACAGCTACCGCACGCATTTTGAAGTAGAGCAGCTTACCCTTTGGCATGAGCGCCGTGGAGACCTGAGTTTTCTTCCCCGAAACTTCTTTGAAAAGTGTGTACTTGCCGTCCTTCGAGGTCGCGTAGTAGAGCTGGTACTTGGTGGCTCTCGGAACCGCCTTCCACTTGAACACGAGACCGCCCTTCTTGGTGCGGGTGTATGTGAAGTTGTAGACCTTGGCAGGCTTGGTGGTGAATGTCTTGGTTATCGACTTGCCCTCAACTATGCCGTCGTCGGTGCTTACAGCCGCGCATACCCTGAACTTGCGGGAAGTGGCGGAAGCCATCTTGACGGTGCAGGAAGTGGATTTCACGCGCTTGTAGAGCTTCTCGGTGCCGCCCGTGGTCACATAAACGCAGTAACCGTCCGCGCCGCTTACGGCGTTCCATTTGAGCTTAAGTGCAGAGTCCGAAACATTGGACACTTTGAGCGATGTCACCTTCCCCACGCTGACGGAAGCCTTCGCGGGCTCGGAAGCGGCGTCCTCCTCGTCGATTATCGGCACATCAGCTTCCGCGCCGAGAGCAATTATCTCGGTATCGTCTGAATAGTCGTAATACTCCTCATCGGCAAAAGCGCCGAGAGGCAGGCAGGAAACGGTCATGATAAGTGCCGCCGCCGCTGCCGCGATAGTTCTTTTGGTGTTACCCATTTTAGTATCTCCTCCATAATAAATGTTATGCATATTATCCCCGCCGCACAGACCGCAGGCGGGTACACTATGTATATTATAACACTTTTTTCTCACCTTGTCAACATGGTTTGAACAGGAAACGCGAATGAAAAATATATTATTTTTTACTAAAAACCCTTGACTTGTTATGACGATTATGGTATAATATACCCATTGTATCATACTTTGCAGAGAACGGGAGGGCTTGTTGTGAAGATACATAGATTCTCAGTGGTGATACCCGCTCATAATGAGGAGAAATATATCGGCAGGTGCGTCCGCGCTGTCAGGAGCGCTTCAAAGTACGTTCAGCCCGATGAGGTCGAGATCATAGTCGTCGCGAACCGTTGTACCGACCGCACCGCGGAGATCGCCGAACGGCTCGGCGCAAGGGTCGTCGCGGACGAAAGCAGGTGTATAAGCGCCGTCCGCAATGCGGGCATTAAAGCCGCAGACGGGGATATCATCGTCACCGTGGACGCGGACAGCCTTATGACAAAATACTCCCTCCGCGAGATACGGGAGTTTCTCGAAAGCGGTGAGTTTATCGGCGGCGGGACTGTGCCGCGCTTCGACAGAATGTCCCTCGGGATAGCCGTAAGCTCCGCTTATGTGGCGCTCAATATGCTCCCCGCCGTGCTGAAACACGGGGCGCTGAGCGGCGCGATGTTCTGGGCTTACCGCAAGGACATCGAGAGCATCGGCGGTTTTGACGAGAGCCTTGTGAGCCTTGAGGACTTGGATTTTGCCGCACGGCTCAAAAAGCTCGGGAGCGAAAGGGGATTGAAGTACGGCACGCTGAAAAAGTCCTACGTCACTACTTCGAGCCGCAAGTTCGACGAGTTCGGCGATTGGTACCTTATAAAGAACCGTCGGCTGACAAAGCGCATTTTCACGGGCAGGGACAGGGCTGCCGCAGATGAATTTTACTACGATGTAAGATGAACAGACAATGAACAGAGAAGCGGCAACGCCCGAGAAGGAACGCACGGCAGCGCGTGCTGCGATGAAGCTCAATACCTACATGGCGCTGGGAATGGGCACCATGAACTCGGTGGCGCTGTCCCTTGTGGGGACACTTGTCTCGGGGCATTTCACATGGGGTTCGTGGGCTCCCGGGCTTGCGATAGGCTGGGTCATCGGAATGCTCATAGCTTTTTTCGTGCCGATAAAAAAGCTGTCGGACGCCGCCTGTGAAAGGTGCGGAGTTACGGGCAAGAAGCTCGGGACGCGGATAGTTTCGGGCGTGACTGCGAGCCTGCTCATGACGCCCGTGATGTCGCTCGTAATGGGGGTCGTCATGATGAACATTACGGCTCACGGACTGGACAGGAGCGCCGACGCTCTGAATGCGGAGCTTGATTCTACAAAGGCGCAGATCGTGGAGCTGACGGGAAAGCTCGAAGGGGTCGGGGGTCAGATAGCCGCCGCCGAAGCCGAGGGTCAGCCCGAAAAAGCCGAGAGCCTTCGCGCCGCGCAGGGCGAGATACAGGGCGGGATAGCCGCCCTCACCAAAGCCGCCGAGGGGCAGTCAGACGGCGTGGAAGCGCAGCGCTCCGCGGCGCGGGAGATACGCGAGGGTATGCTGTCCTCGATACTGTGGTCGGAGCTTTTCACGAACATAGCGGGCATTATCGTGAACATACTTTTCCAGCCGATGATACTCGCTTTCGCCATGAAGCACTCCTTCGGCAAGCTCGGCGGCAGACCCGCAGGCGCACCGCCGCCGCAAGATACTGTCTGAAAACGAACAGGGCAGGGAGCATTTTAAGCTCTCTGCCCTTTGTTTGGTTTGTTTGGGATTGCTATAATACTACACCTTCAATTCCGCATTCATCATTCCGAATTCCGCATTGTCAATACAGTCCGTATACCCACTTGGCGGCAAGGCGTTCGGTGAAGCCCAGCTTTTCGTATATCAGCCCTCTCGCTTTGTCAAACAGCCTGCGGGAACTGTCCGCGGCGGTCTTGTCTGCGGCGCTGCCGCTCATGTAGGCGGTTATGGCGCTCTCGGAGATGTGGACGAAGATGTCATTGAGGTCGGGCTGCTCGGCGAGCTTGGTGCGTATCTGCGCCGAGAGCTGCACATCCGTGAGCTGCCTGTCATTCTCTATGCCCAGCAGTGAGATGTATTTTAGCAGCGAGGTGTAGCAGAAGATAACTGACTTTGTTCCGTCCGAACTGTTCACGCCGTCCTCGATGTCGCCGAGGATCTTCCTTCGGCGCACGACTACAGCTGCCGCGAAGCCTGCAATAAACAGCAGCACAAGCAGAATGTACCCCATCTGCTCCTTGGTCAGCCCCGCGAAGATACCGCCGCTGCCATTTCCGTCGCCGCTCCCGTCATCGGGGTCTATGCCGACTACTGCGTCCGCTTCCGCGGAGGGGTCTTCCTCGCCCACCGCAGTGGGCTCGCTCCCGATCTCGCTGCCGACCTCACTGCCCGTTTCGCTCGTTTCGCCGCTTGCGGTGCTGTCTGTGCTTGAGGTGTCATCGGTGCTTTCATCGGTGCTCTTGCTGTCGTCCTTCGAGGAGCTTTCAGCCTGTGAGCTGTCAGAAGCGCTCTCCGAGCTGTCGGTGTCGGCGCTTTCGGGAGGGGTGTATTTCTGGTTGTCGGTGAGGTTCGGGTTGTCGAGCCCGTCGTATCCCGGGGTCATCTCAACGGGGAACCAGCCGCAGTTTTTGATGAACACCTCGCACCAGGCATGAGCCGAATTGTCGGGTACGGAAACTCTGCCCGTTTCGAGGTTCTGCTGATCGGGTTCGATGATGTAGCCCTCCACGTATCTTGCGGGGTAGCCCATAGTCCTCATGAGCATTACCGCCGCCGAAGCGTAGTAGGTGCAGTAGCCCTGCTTCTGTTCGGTGAGGAAGTAGGTCACGAAGTCCTCGCTGTCGGGGGTCTTTCCGGGTGCCCGGTCGTAGGTGAAGCCGTTTTCGGTGAACCACCTGCGGAGCAGTTTTATCCTCTTCGAGAGGCTGAGCCCCTCCTCGTCGGCTCCCGCCTCGGAGATGATGTTTTCGAGCAGCTCCTGCGTTTCGGCGGAGGGCAGCTCGCGGTAGACCTCGTTTTTCAGTATGGAGCGGGAATATATCTCGTAGCCCGAATCGCCATACTCCAGATAACTCGCGCTAACAGCCGTGTCTATCAGATCGTCCCATGATATCTCGTCGGTGTAGCGCTGGTTCAGGTTGAAGGCGCGGTCCTTGTCGTCCTCGGGGGAAGCTATGCCGTCGTATTCCTGCGGAGCTATAGCCTTGTTTGCGGAGTATTCGGTGCCGTAGGGTGCATAGACCAGCCGCTCGTCGGCGTTGACGTTCAGAATGTTTATATCCCGCTTGTCGGTGCTGCGAAAATGCTCACTGCGGAGCCATGTGTAGTCGAGCACCTGCTTTTTCTTGGAGGAGTAGAAATCCGCCGCCTGATCGTCGGGCTCGACGGGGTCCCAGCGGTTGCTGATGTACTCCTCAGCCGCGTAGCCGCGGAGGTATATCGGTCTGCTGAACGGGTATGTGCCGATGTTGAGCATTTCGGTGCCGTTGAAGTGTATGCTGTCATAAACGCCCAGCTGACCGCCGTTGGTGCCGCCTACCTGCCTGCCTCGTCCCGGTATGCTGCGGAGGAAGGGTACTCTGCCTTCCTGTACGTCCTCGGCAGCCTTGTTGAATTTGCGGGTGATGTCCTTGCGCAGCTCATTGAGCTTCTGGGGACGCTCCTTCTCTATCTTCTCCGAGTAGGGGGACAGCACTCCGAACACAGTGGCGAACACCGCCGCCGCCGTGAGGAATGCTACTGCCGCGTGGGGCATGAAGAACCTCTGCTTGATGTCGGAGGAGATGAGGTAGAAAGACCTTCTCCGCGCCGAGACCGCGAAGTTGTTCCCCGAGCTTTTCTTTGAGGAAGCGTGGTTTATGAGATTCAGGGAAAGGCTCGTGAACCAGCAGGCGATCATGATGACCACCGTCACGGAGGAGGGCTTCCACTCCCAGAAA
Organism: uncultured Ruminococcus sp.; assembly: GCA_902781565.1. Taxonomy (GTDB): domain Bacteria; phylum Bacillota; class Clostridia; order Oscillospirales; family Ruminococcaceae; genus YE71. The sequence goes on along the minus strand of CACZJT010000014.1, from coordinate 12,191 downwards.
ACTCCCAGCACGAACACGGGGAAGGTGCAGAGAAAGAGTATGGGGAAGTTGGTGTAGTAAATGCAGGAAATGGCGATGAGCATGGTCATCATGAACGCCGCCGCGATGAACAGCACCGTAAGGTCTTCCTCTATGCCCGGCGTGCGCATGACGATGTAGTTCTCGAACTCGGGCTGGGGTATCAGCGAGAGGTAGACGTCCCGCGTGTAGACCACCGCGTTGGTGATGGGGCTTTCCTCTTTGAGGATATTCCTCAGCACGTAGAACGTGTTCAGCAGCATGAAAGCCAGCCCCGCCAGCTTGAAGAAAGGCTTGCCCCTGTGGACGATAAGGCAGGCGGCTGCTGTGAGCAGAGAGGTGAGGAACACCGTATCCAAGCCCGCTATATCGTACTTTCCGCTCGCGTTCATGTAGCTCTTGAACATGAATATCACCGAGAGCGAAGCCATGACAGTCAGAAGATACTGAACTATCGGGAACAGCTTCGAGGGCTCGCTGTCGAGAGCGAAGCCTATGTCAGCCTGTACGGTAATGCCGTTTTTGCAGCGCAGTTTTTTCTTTTTCGTCCTGACGCCGCGTTTTCTTTCCTTGGGCATAGCGCCCGCGGTATCATTGTATCCGTTCATTTTGTATTCTCCGTTAAACAGTCAGCTCCGCGAGGGAAGCTCCGATGTCTCCGCATACGACCTGCACCGCTTCGGCGGCAGTCTCGGGGGAAAGCTCGGGCGTCCTGTCGGGGGGCGTGCATACGAGCAGAGTGTACCTCACCGCGATACCGCTCTCTTTCAGCGCTGCGAAGATGTTCTCATCGGGGGCAGAGCATATGAGCAGCAGGTGTCCGAAGCGGAGCCCCGTGGACTCGCGCATTATCTCCTCCTCGGCGGCAAGCCCGCTCCTTTCGCATATGCCGCAGTCCAGCAGCTTCGTCGAAGCGGTGATGTAGTCGTCGTGATCGGCGACCTCGTATTCGGCAAGCTCTCCCGTGGGCTTGTGGTAGCAGGCTATCCTGTGGCGGGTGTTGTTGTCGCAGAGGAGCATTGAAAGCGACACAGTCGTTTCAATGACCGTATCGTAAAGCTCGGGAGCGGCAGGGTCGGCGGGGTCGGTGTAGGTGTCGGCGATGATAAGACAGCTGTCGCTCATGGGGAGCGAGTAGTCCTTTACCATCAGCTTGTCCTCCTTGGCGGTGAGCTTCCAGTGTATGCGGCTCATGCGGTCGCCGTCCATGTAGTCGCGTATGGCGAATATCTCCGAGGGGTCATCGCCCGCCTTGGTGTCGGAGTATATCTCGCTTTCGAGCCCCGCGTCGGAGTAATCCGCCACCGCCGAGGTCAGTGCCGAGGGTACGGGCAGTACGACTATGGGCTCCGCTTCGCAGACTACGGACTTCTTTCCGAGCCTGAACCGCGTGAGCTTCAGTATATCGCAGACCGTCACCCGTTTGAGGTTTATGCTCACCACGCCGAAATGCTCCGATGAGAACGAAGTGGTCAGCACCTGGTCGTTCATGGGGAACACGGGGGTATTTATGCAGACCCGCTCGGGCTTTGCCGAGGAGCTTACGCCTATCTCCAGCATGACCTGCGCACAGCCCACGGGTATTATCGTGGGGTTGCTTATGGTGATGGTCATAGGGATATCCTGTCCCGCGCCCGTGCTGGTGGTGCTTACTTTGAGTTCGGCTCTCATCTTGCGGGAGGCGTAGAAGTACACAGCCCCGAGAACAATGGGGAACAGCACCAGCGATACCAGCAGAGCCACCGAGAGTGAGGGACGGTACTGTATCGCAAACAGCGCCGCCGCCGCGATAAGGATCAGATAAACGATTCTCATTTGCGGCAGGCTCCTCACACATTCACCCGCGGAACGGGTATCTTCTTGACTATCTCGTTTAGCACCGAGTCGATGTTCGCACCGTTCAGCTTCGCTTTGGGGTTCAGCAGTATCCTGTGCCTGCAAACGTCCCTGAAAGCGTATAGGGTATCGTCGGGGAGGACGTAGCTCCTGCCGTTCAGGAGCGCCGTCGCCCGCGTAATGCGGAGCAGTGCGATAGCCCCTCTGGGGGATAGCCCCAGCTTGATGTACTGGTGCTTTCTCGTTTCGGCGGCAAGGGCGGCGATGTAGGAGAATATGGGGTCGGATACGAATATCTCCTCGGTGATCTTGACCGCCTGCGAAAGAAGTTCCGCCGACGCCACGGGCTCCACCGCGTCAATGGACACCCTCGACTGCTTTGAGCGGAGCATATCCACCTCGTTCTGGAAGGAGGGGTAGCCCATAGTGAGCCGCACGATGAATCTGTCCATCTGCGACTCGGGGAGCATCTGAGTGCCTATGGAGCCTATGGGGTTCTGTGTGGCGATAACGATGAATGGGTCGGGGACTTTGTGAGTCTCGCCGTCCACGGTCACGCGCCCTTCCTCCATGACCTCGAGCAGCGCAGACTGGGTCTTTGAAGAAGTACGGTTTATCTCGTCGGCGAGGAACAGGTTCGTCATTGCCGCGCCTTTTTTGTACTCAAAAGTGCCCGTGTCGCGGTTCAGGATCATGAAGCCCGTGATGTCCGTCGGGAGCACATCGGGGGTGAACTGAACGCGGTTGTAATCGAGGGACAGCGCTTTAGAGAGCGCCAGCGCGAGCGTGGTCTTGCCCACGCCGGGGATATCCTCTATCAGCACATGACCGCCCGCCAGCACCGACAGCAGGACCTTGATGATTATCTCGTCCTTGCCTATTATGACCTTTTTGATCTCGCGTATGACCCTGTGGCACATATCGAGTATCTGCTTCTGTTCCGCGGTAAGCTCCGTTGCCATTTTTCATCTCTCCTTTTTGTTCTTGTGACAAAATGCAAACATACACATTCATTATAGCACACTCTGCGCGAAAAATCAAGCACCGCGGGAAATATTGTTATAATTTGTCCGAACATCGTTCCGAGGCGGTGCGGCGGGTTGTGAACATATGTTAATTTTTTCGGAAAAGTCGCATACTGCTATTGAAACGCGGGGACGAATATGATATAATATAGTATTATACAATTTACGGACAATATTTCAGTAAGGGATCAGGGTAAAATGAAAAAATGGACAATTGGCGAGCCCGACGAAAAACTCGCGCGGGAGCTTGCGGGAGAGTGTGATATAGGTCTGCTCCCGCTAAGGGTGCTGACCTCGCGGGGGTGCCGCAGCTTTGAGGAGGTGCAGGACTTCTTCCGCCCCGGGGAGCTTGAAGACCCTTTCCTCACCGCCGATATGCAGGAGGCGGTGGACACGATAAATGAGTCGGTTGATGCGGGGGAGGTCATTTGCATCTACGGCGACTACGACTGCGACGGCGTGACGGCGACCTACGTGCTGTACAGCTTCCTGCAAAGCATGGGCGCAGACGTGAGGTATCATATCAATGAACGCTCCGAGGGATACGGAATGACAGTGGACGCGGTGAGGAAGCTCCATGAGGAGGGAGTACAGCTCATCATCACGGTGGATAACGGTATCTCGGCAGTCGAGGAAGCGGAGGAAGCCGCAAGGCTGGGCGTGAAGCTCGTCATCACCGACCATCACCAGCCTCCCGAGGTGCTTCCGAAGGCGCTGGCGGTGGTAGACCCCCACCGTGAGGACTGCGGCTCTCATTACAAGGAGCTGGCGGGAGTGGGCGTGGCGCTGAGGCTCTGCGCGGCGCTCGATGACGGGAACTACGACATGGTTCTGGAGCAGTACGCGGATATCGTCGCCATCGGTACGGTGGGCGATCTTGTACAGCTCGACGGGGAGAACAGGACTCTCGTGCAGAAGGGTCTGCTCTATCTGAAAAACACCGAGAATCCGGGGCTTCGGGAGCTTATGGCGGTATCTGGCGCAGACCCCGAAAAGCTCGATTCGATGACGCTTGCCTTCGGGCTCTGTCCGAGGATAAACGCGGCGGGACGCTTCGCCTCGCCCCTCATCGCCCTTGAAACGCTTCTGGCGGAAGACCCCGACGAGGCAAAAAGACTGGCACAGCGTCTGAATGACCTGAACAGTGAGCGCAAGGCGGCGGAGGCTGAGATATACAAGGACATACGCGCCTATATAGACAGCGAGCCCTCGGTGCTCGACAAGCGGGTGCTGGTGCTGGCGGGCAAGGGCTGGCACCACGGGGTCATCGGGATAGTGTCTTCGCGGGTGCTCGAGGACTACGGCAAGCCGAATATCATCATCTCCATAGAGGAGGACGGCATGGCGAGAGGAAGCGCAAGGAGCGTCAAAGGCTTCAACATCTGCGACTGCCTGACCTCCGTTTCCGACCTGCTCCCCAAATTCGGCGGGCATGAGTGCGCGGGAGGGCTTTCGATAAAAGCCGGGGATATCCCCGAGTTCGACAGGCGGGTGCAGGAGTTCGCGTCAAAGCTCGATGTGATGCCCGCGGCGGTGAACGAATGCGATATGACCGCCGAGCCCGAAGACCTCACAGTGGAACAGGTGGTTCAGCTCGCACAGCTTCGCCCGTTCGGGGTCGGGAACCCCACGCCGCTGTTCTTTATGCCCTCATGCAGAGTGGATAAGGTGATCCCCCTCAAAGAAGGCAGGTTCGCCAAGCTGATGGTGAGCTACCGCGGCGGGAGTTATGCGGCACTGGTGTTCGGCAGATCGGTCGATCGGCTCTTCTTTACTGAGGGCGCTTCGATAGATCTGGCGGTGAATCTCGAAATAAATGAATTCAGAGGGCAGAAGTCGGTATCCGTAAAGGTCAAGGACATGAAGCCTGCGGGACTGGACACCGATAAATACCTGGCGGCGAGGGACGCATACGAAAAGCTCGTGAGCGGTGCGGAACTGCCGAGGAATTTCCTAATGCACATGAAGCCCGATCGCAGGGAGCTGGTGGCGGTGTACAAGCTGCTGAAAGCGGGCGGTAAGATGACCGCGGACGATCTGTTCATGCGTATCTCACACCCCAATTTCAACTACTGCAAGATAAGGATAATGACCGAGGTGTTCAGGCAGGCGGGGCTGGCGGAATTTCAGCCCTCCACCCAGATGATAACCCTCACCGAGCCTGCGGGCAGAACTGACCTTGAACAGACGGAGCTTATGCGGAAACTCAGTGCGATGACGGAAAGCGGGAATGATTAGGGAGCGAGGATCCCAAAGGGAAAGGAGTAAGGCATATGGAAAATAAGGAAAGACATGAGACTAAGCCGGGCATGGCTACCGATGTCAGCGAGTTTTTCGTCGGGAGCGTCTATACGCCTTCGGAGGACACCGAGAATGACTATATCGCCAATCCCGAGGAGCTTCTTACCATCGACGCCCTTATCCAGAAGATACTCGATGGCGAAAAGCAGTACGATCTCGACAAGATACTTGCGGCTTACGAGCTTGCCGAGAGCTATCATCACGACCAGACCCGCGAATCGGGCGAGCCATATATAACTCACCCTCTCGCCGTGGCGTATATCCTGCTGGAGCTGGGCATGGATACCGATACCATCTGCGCGGCGCTCCTGCATGATGTGGTCGAGGACACCGACTGCACCCTCGATATACTTCGGAAGAAATTCGGCAACGATGTTTCCATGCTCGTAAACGGCGTCACGAAGCTGGGCAAGGTCGAGGACTTCACCAAGGAGGAACAGACCGCCGAGAATATCCGCAAGATACTCCTTGCCATGAGCGAGGATATCCGTGTCATAATCATAAAGCTCGCCGACCGCCTGCACAATATGCGCACCCTCAAATACTGCCGCTTCGACAAGCGCGTGAGGATAGCCAGCGAGACCATGACGATCTACGCGCCCATAGCACGCCGCCTCGGGATAAGCTCCATCAAGGAGGAGATAGAGGATCTGGCGTTCTTCTACCTCGACCCCTACGCCTATAAGGACATCGCCAATCAGATGAAGATACGCAAGGGCGACCGCGAGGAGCTTATAGAGCTCATCAAGACCCGCATACGCGAAAGGCTCGAAAAGGAGCATTTCAGCCCCTTGCCGCAGATAGAGGGGCGGGTCAAGTCCAATTACGGTATCTACAAGAAGGTCTACCGCGACGGCAAGGACATAGACCAGATATACGACCGCTATGCTGTACGAATAATTGTACAGACCATACCCGAGTGCTATAATGTTCTCGGTATCATACACGATATGTTCCGCCCGATACCCAACCGCTTCAAGGACTATATCTCCACCCCGAAGCCCAATATGTACCAGTCGCTCCACACGACGGTCATAGGGCGGGAGGGCATACCCTTCGAGGTGCAGATACGCACATGGGAGATGCACCGCATGGCGGAGCTTGGCGTGGCGGCTCACTGGAAATACAAGGAGGGTCTTACCCGCGGCAGCACCAAGGAGGACAACCGCATAGCCTGGGCGAAGCAGATAATCGAAGCCCAGCAGGAATCGGGGGACGTGGAGGAGATAGTCCGCGCCATAAAGAACGATCTTGCGCCCGAGGACGTTTTCGCCTTTACCCCGCGCGGCGATATGATAACTCTGCCTATGGGGGCGACGGTCATAGACTTCGCCTATGCCATACACACCGAGGTAGGGCATAAGATGTGCGGCGCCAAGGCAGACGGGAAAATGGTCTCCTACGATTATCAGATCAAGACGGGGGAGATAATCAAGATACTCACCACCAATGTGGAGGGTCACGGTCCGAGCAGGTCGTGGCTCACCATCGCCAAGACCAACGAAGCCAAGTCGAAGATACGCGCATGGTTCAAGCGTGAACGCCGCGAGGAGAATATCTACGAGGGCAGGACGGCGCTGGAGAGAGAGTTCCGCAAGCACAATCTGCACGTCCCCGAGGACGAGCTCGAGGACTTCCTGCGGGCAGACATGAAGAAGCACAACTGCGACACCCTGGAGGATTTCTTTGCGGCGATAGGCTACGGCGGGGTACAGCTCTCTAAGGTCATGCAAAGGCTCAAGGTCGAGTACGCCAAGCGCTATTCGGAGCAGGAAACTGCGGTGCCATATGACGAGATAAAGCCCTCGCTCTCAAAGCAGAGGTCGAGCGTCATCGTGGACGGCATAGATGACTGCGTGGTGAAGTTCGCACAGTGCTGCAACCCCTTGCCGGGGGACGAGATAGTGGGCTTCATCACGAGGGGTCACGGTATCTCGGTACACAAGGCAGACTGCGCCAACTATCTCCTGCAAAAGGAAAACCCCGAGCAGGCGGAGCGCTGGATAGCCGTCCGCTGGGAGCAGACCAAGGCGAAGTCGGAGTATTTCAAGACTACCCTCGACATCATCGCGGTGGACAGGATAGGCTTGCTGGCGGACGTATCGTCGGCGCTTGCGATGATAAACATTTACATCTACGAATCCACCTCCCGCGAGCTTAAAAACGGCAACGCTATACTCTCCATCACCATAAGCGTAGCAGGAACGGAGCAGCTGAGCAGTGTGATGTCGCGGCTCAAAAAGATAAACAACGTCCTCTCCGTAGAGCGCAGCGGACGGTAAGAGGGCGATCCGGAATTATTGAAACAAAGTACAGAGGTGAAATAACGCTATGGATATATACAAGCTCCGTCCGCTGAGTATCTGCGATACCAACAGCTTCGTTGTGGCGAGCAATGCGGGGAACGCGGTGCTCATCGACGCGCCCGCGGACGCGGACTATATACTCTCGTCCATAGAGGGCAAGGGACTTACCCTCAAAAAGATACTGCTGACCCACGGACACTTCGACCACGTCGGAGCTGTGGCAGACCTCGCCGAGAGGACGGGCTGCGAGGTGTTGATACACGAGGACGACCTTCCGAAGCTCACGGACTTGTCGGCTATGCTCTGCGGATTCTTCAGGGTCAAGGGACTTCGCACCTATGACGGCGCAAAAGCCTTCGCGGACGGCGATATCATCACGCAGGACGAGCTGGAGTTCGAGGTCGTACACACTCCCGGGCATACTTCGGGGTCGGTGTGCTTCATCATCGAGGACGTTATGTTCACGGGGGACACCCTCTTCAAGCGCTCCATGGGCAGGACGGATATGCCCGACGGCGACGAGGCGGCTATGATGCGCTCCCTGCGGCTCATAGGCTCGCTGGGGGAGGACTTCCGCGTACTCTCGGGTCACACTCCCGAGACCACCCTCGGGGACGAGCGGAAGTACAACTACTACCTCAAAAGCGCCTGCGAAGCGGCGGGGGACTACTGATGAAGCTCTGCTACAGCGGCTGTGCCTGCAAGTACGAGACAGAAGCCGTGATGAAGCTGTTCCTTCCCGCGCAGAAGTTCGGCTTCGCCTATGAGGAAGCCCTGCCCCGCGAGGGGGACTTTGCCTTCTTTCGCAGGCGGGTGACGGGGCGGCATACCCTTCTTTGGGTCATCGTGAGCTATGACGGCGGCAGGCGCCGCGCGGCAAGCAGGCTTTCCCCCGAAGCCGATGAAAAGGAGTGCGGTGAGGAGCTTTGCAGGCTCCTGTACAAAGCCATGAGCGCCCTCACGGGGATAACGTCCGAGTGGGGGGTGCTGACGGGCGTGCGCCCCGTCAAGCAGGTACACAGGCTCATGGCGCAGGGACTGGGGCGCGATGAGATAGCGGAGCGCCTTGCGGAAAGGTACTTTGTCAGCTGGAAAAAGAGCCGCCTTGCCTGCGACACCGCCGCCGCCCAGAAGCCCATGCTCGAAGCCCTTGCGAAGCGCGGGAACACCTTCGGGCTTTACGTTTCTGTGCCCTTTTGTCCGACGCGGTGTTCGTACTGTTCGTTCATCTCGCAGTCTGCACAGGGTGCGGCTGTCAAAAAGCTCATACCGCCGTACATAGAGAACCTCTGCGAGGAGATACGCCGCACCGCCGGGATAACGGAAGCCCTCGGAATGAAGCCCGATACGGTCTACTTCGGCGGCGGCACTCCTACGACCTTCACGGCGGCACAGCTGACACGGATAATGGAAACTCTTGCCAAATGCTTTGACCTTTCGGGGGTGCTTGAATACACCGTCGAAGCGGGCAGACCCGATACGATAACCGAGGAAAAGCTCGCGGCGATAAAGGCTCACGGCTGTGACAGAGTTTCGATAAATCCGCAGACCCTCAATGACGATGTGCTTCGGGAGATAGGCAGAGCGCATACGACGGAGCAGTTTTTCGAGAGCTATGCGCTTGCGGAAAAGGTCGGATTCAGGTCGATAAACTGCGACGTTATAGCGGGTCTCCCCACCGATACGGCGGAGAGCTTCGCGCGGACTATAGACGGTCTGACGGCGCTTTCCCCGGGGAGCATAACGGTGCATACACTGTCGATTAAGCGCTCGGCGCGGCTCAACTCCGAGGGCGACAAGAGGGCTGTAATGAGAAGCCCCGCGGGGGAGATGACCGATCTTGCCGCCGATAAGCTCCGCGTGGGCGGGTATCACCCATACTATATGTACCGCCAGAAAAACATGGTGGAGAACTTAGAGAACATAGGCTGGGTGCGTGACGGTCACGAGAGCCTTTACAACATCTACATCATGGAGGAGGTACAGCCGATAATCGCCGTGGGCGCGGCGGCTTCCACCAAGCTCATTGACCGAAAGGGCAGGCTCGAAAGGATATTCGGGTATAAGTACCCCCACGACTACAATGAGCATTTCGATACTGTGCTGAAACGAAAAGACGAGATAAGGGATTTTTATGCCGAGAAAAAATGACATCGCAGGACTTGAGATAACAGCCCTCACGAACGAGGGGAACGGCGTCGGAAGGCTCGCGGACGGCATGGTGGTTTTCGTGCCCGACACAGCCCCCGGGGACGTTATAGACTGCCGTATCGTGAAGGTCGGGAAGCGCTTTTGCTACGGAATTATCGAACGCATGATAACGCCCTCGGATGACAGGTGCGAATCGGTCTGTCCCGCCGCGGGCAAGTGCGGAGGGTGCTGTTTTCGGCACCTCAAATACGAGCGTGAGCTTGCGGAAAAAGAGCGCTTCGTGCGGGACGCCTTCGGGCGCATAGGCGGGCTTTCCCCCGAGTTTCTGCCGATAGTCGGCTCGGGGGAGAAAGAGCGCTACCGCAACAAGGCACAGTTCCCCGTGAAAGAGGGCGCGGACGGCAGGCTGTACGCGGGTTTCTATGCAAGGCGCTCTCACAGGGCGGTAAAGTGCGGGGATTGCCTGCTCCTTCCCCGCGAGTTTACGGAGATAGCGGAGCGTATCACGGGGTTCTGCAACGAGCGGGACGTAAAGGCTTACGACGAGCTTACGGGCAGGGGAGAGCTTCGGCATATCTTCATACGCCGCGGCGCTCACAGCGGTGAGATAATGGCGGCGGCTGTCGTGACCTCGGAGGAGCATAAGGCGCTTTTCGCGGAGCTTGCGGAGAAGCTCTCGGAGGAATACCCGAAGCTGAAGTCCTTCATGCTGAACATAAACCCCGAGCGCGGCAACGTCATTCTGGGCAGGCGTTCGCTGACACTTTTCGGCGGCGACCGAATAAGCGATACCATGTGCGGGAACAGGGCCTCGGTGTCGCTCGATTCGTTTTATCAGATAAACACCTTTCAGGCGGAGCGGGTCTATGCACAGGCGGCGGAGTTCGCGGGTCTGACGGGGCAGGAAACGCTCCTTGACCTATACTGCGGCGCGGGGACTGTCGGGATTTCGATGGCGCAGAAAGCGGGGAAGCTCATAGGCGTTGAGGTCGTGCCGCAGGCGATAGAGAACGCCCGCATGAACGCGGCGGAGAACGGCATAAAAAGCGCGGAATTCATCTGCGGGGACGCGGGCGAAGCGGCGCGGGTGCTCTACGAGCGCGGCGAGAAGCCCGACGTCATCATCGCCGACCCCGCGCGGAAGGGCTGTACGCGGGACACGCTCGAATACATGGCGAAGATGTCGCCCGAGCGTATCGTGATGATCTCCTGCGACCCCTCCACGGCGGCGCGGGACTGTGCGGTCTTGGGCGAGCTGGGCTACCGCGCGGAGCGGGTGCGGGCATTCGACCTGTTCCCGAGGACGGCGCACGTTGAGTGCGTGGTTCTGCTGACAAGGAACGACTGATAAAACCGCGTTTTTACGCGGTTTTACGGAATATACGTCATTCAAATAGCACTCAAAACAGCCCGGTTTTCGTGTAAATGAGAACATATCAGACAAATTGAAAAATTGCTATGAGATACACGATATTTCCGCATTTTTACGCACTCGGTTGGTTGGTGTGTAATTCTGCGATTGCCCCTTTTTCAGTGTGTGAAAATGCGGATAGGTTTCAAAACAACGTAATATCGAAGAAAACGAAGTCGCAGATTTTCATTGCGAGTTGTAATATCGTTTAGTGTGTGAATATGCAGACCCAAAAAGTTAGACAAACTATAAAAAGAAAACTTGTGCAAAGCGACTAAGAGAGATCTTGGTCGCTTTTGTTATGCAGCATAAAGCCTATACTCAATTGGTGACATACCATCAAGTTTAAGTTTGATGCGTTTTGTGTTGTACCAATCTATGTAAGCGTGCAGCTCGGATATGAAGTGCTCGACTGATTCAAACTCTTGTAAATAGAGAAGCTCTGTTTTCAACAAGCTAAAGAAGTTTTCTGCACAAGTGTTGTCGAGACAGTTTCCCTTTCGTGACATACTCTGCCTAATTCCTTTATCTTTGAGCATTGTCTGATAGTGCTTGTGCTGATACTGCCAGCCCTGATCTGAATGTAGTATGAGATTTGTATTATCAGGAATCTTTTCAAATGCCTTATTCAACATATCGGTCACTTGATTCAAATTAGGGTGGTAACTCAGGTTGTAGGACACAACCTCTCCGTTGAAAAGATCAATGATCGGCGAAAGATAGAGCTTCGTTCCGAACAGCGAAAACTCTGTCACATCAGTTGCCCATTTCCGGTTTGGCGCATCAGTCTTGAAGTCACGTTCCAGAAGATTCGGTGCAGTTCTGCCTGCTTCGCCTCTGAACGAATTGTATTTCTTCATGCGCACACGGCAGAAAATGCCCATTTTGCGCATCAAACGCTGCACGGTCTTGTGATTGATCTTATGCGTTTTTTGCAGTTCCTTCGTGATCCTGCGATAGCCGTAGCGCCCCTTTGCTGTCGTTGTAGATCTGACGTATTTCCTCTTTGATCTCTGCATACTTGTCCGGCTTCGGATTCTCAAACTGCTTGCTGGTATAATGTAATTACCAACCACCCCACCAGAAACAGCAAAAGGTTGGCAAAGCAAAACGTTGCACCCGACCGCAGGTTTGTGGTAAAAT
>CACZJT010000013.1 GCA_902781565.1 uncultured Ruminococcus sp. | reverse complement strand
GACCTCGGCAAGGGGCTAACGCCGCCCCTTGCATCCGGCGTGTTTGTGCTACAGAGTGCCGCTTTCTTTATTTGTGCTTGCGGTCATTTTACACTTTCTTTTTGCGGCTTCGGCGGAGCGCGTTTCGCTTGCGAAACCGCGTCCGCATATCCGTCCGCCGCAGGCGGACACCTTCAATTCCGCATTCCGCATTCCGCATTCCGAATTATTCAACCCCATAAATTATGATTATCTTTATTCTTCCTGCTGCTTTTTCTTCTTTCTGCTGAAACGCGAATTGCCCTCCGTTGCGGTGAATATCTTGTCGCTCGTGAATATCTTCACGGCTATCGTCATGCATATCACAAGGAATATCACTTGATATATCAGCCCCCCCGCGTATAGCTCCATGTTTCCGAAAAGCACACAGTCCGAGGCTATGAACGTGTGGGTGAAGGGTATCGCATAGAGCAGATACTTGATCGCCCCGGGAAGCGAGGTTATGTCTATGAACATCGCCGCCATGAACGGGATTATCGTTACGAACATCAGCGGAAGCAAAAGCGTCTGGGAACTCTTGATGTTCTTCGCAAAGGCGCCCAGTATCATCGAGATAGAAAGCGCTATCAGCATGGTAAGGAGCATCTGTATGCCTACCAGCAGATACGTCCTGAACCCGAATTCAAGCCCCAACTCCTTGATGACGCCCGTGTAATCGCCCGAAAGCTCCCCAGTGACGTTCATGGTGAGGTTGTTCATTCCCACCATGTAGACCGCCGCGTTCAACAGCGCCACTGCCGCCGCCGCCAGCATTTTCGCCGCGATTATGTGCAGCCGCGATACGGGCGCGGAGAGCAGAGTTTCGAGGGTCTTGTCTATCTTCTCGGCACTCACCGCGTTTATCATCGTCTGCGAGCCCAGCAGTACCATTATATAAACAACCAGCGGCATGAAAAGCGCCCGCGAATACAGGCTCGAATACAATATCAGCTGGGATATCTCCCCGGTTTTGCCGCTCACTATGGTCTTTTCCGTGACGTTCACGGGGGCTTCGAGCAGGGCGGCTTCCTTGTCGGTCATGGCGCCGTTCGTGACTTTCTGCGAATAGATAGCGCTCTTGACCGCCCCGTTTATCAGCTGAACAGCCGTCTGTGAGCCTACGTTCATGTTGCTCATCATCGAGAGCGAGGTCATGCGGCTGACGTAGATAAGCTCCGCCTGTTCGCCCCCGGTTATGCTGTCGGTGAAGCCCTCGGGGATAATGACAAAGCTCTTGACGCCCACCCGTTCAAGCTCCGCGTCGTAGTCGTCGCTTTGAAGCTCGAACTCGTTCACATCGTTCTGCATATCGGCAGTGGGATGTTCGAGGAAGGCGAGCACCGATTCGGTGAAGCCCGTCTTGTCGAGGTCGCAAATTGTTATGCGGCTGCTTTCCTCGCTTGCTTCCTCGGCGGACTTGTTCATCATCCCGCCCATCATGTACATCATGAGCAGGAGGAAAACGAGCATTCCTATGGTCTGTGCGGTGAGCATTTCCCGAAGCTCTTTTTTCAGCAGACTAACAAATTTACTCATACTCTCACCACCCCGTGATATCCTTTTTAAGCACGACTATCTCGAACACGTCCTCTAAGTTGTCGGCGTTGTATTTCTCGATAAGCTCCGAGGGCTTGCCAAGCTCCAGCAGGTGTCCCCGCGCGATTATCCCCACGCGGTCGGAGATGTACTCTATCTCCAGCATATTGTGTGAGGACAGCAGGAAGCTCATGCCGTCGGCGGCAAGCTCACGTATCTTGCGGCGAATTTCGAGAGCGTTTATGATGTCGAGCCCCGAGGTAGGTTCATCGAGAATGGCTATCAGGGGCTTCGGCATTATGGTACGCGCAAGGAGGAGCTTGCGGGTCATTCCGCGTGAGTAGGATTCTATCTTGTCATCGAGCCTGTCGCCGAGACCGCATATCTGTTCGGCAGTCTTTACATACTCGTCCGCCTGCGCCCTTGTGTCGGCGTACATCTCAGCCATAAAGCGGAGGTACTGTCTGCCCTTCATGTTCTTGTAGGCACCCGCCTCGTCGGGGAGGTAGGTGAGCCCCCTGCGGACCTTGTCGGGCTCGGTGAGAATGGAGCTCCCGCCTATTTTGGCGTCACCCTCGGTGGGTTTTAAGAGGGTAGCTATCATGCGGATAGTGGTGGTCTTTCCCGCGCCGTTTGGACCTATGAGCGCGAAGATCTCGCCCTTGTTCACCTCAAAGGAAACATCGCGGCTGGCGTAGACGCCCTTTTTGTACTGCTTGGACAAGTGTTCGACCTGCAAAACGGGTTCGGGCATTTTTATCGCCCCTTTCATTTTAATGTCATAAACAATTATAGCATACCGATGTTTATTTGTCAACTGTAGACAAATCCGTTCATAAGGTAACGATTCCCTGTAGGGAGTTTTATATGATAATATCATTTACAGAGTTTATAATTTGTTTACACTTAGTTCTATATATATATATATATATCCTATAATTATTAACAGACAAACGTTATATGTTTGTCCGATGATAAAATATGAAAGGTGATATGTTTATGAAGTGTAAGAAGCTCATCTCGGCGGTCTGCGCCGTAGTAATGGCGGCAGGCATGGCGGGAGTTCCTGCGGTTGGAAATGTGTTCGGTGCAGATACGGCTATATCGGCGAGCGCCGAGTCCCTCATCAAAGATGATTTTGAGTACGAGATCAAAGATGACGGCACGATCAAGATCAAGGAATACTTCGGCAATGCGACCGAGCTGTATGTTCCCGCGACCCTTGACGGAAGGCGCATTTCCGAATACTATCAACACACATTTTATAATAGGAAAAACCTGAAAAAGGTCACATTCGAGGATTCGACCGGAAGTGTAACAATGGGAGATCTGATGTTTCAGAATTGCTCTAATCTTGAGTATGTAACTTTGCCAAAAGGACTTATCAACATTCCTTTGGCAGCATTCAAGGGTTGCGTCTCTTTGAAGGGATTCAATATCCCCGATACGGTAACGTCGATCGGCGGTGCTACAGGATTTGTTCTTGATCCCGATTGCAAGGTGACGGAGCTTGATATCCCATCGAGTGTCAAGACTATAGGGTACAATGCATTCAACGGTGCAAAGAGTCTTGAAAAGGTAACACTGCACGAGGGTCTTGAAACTATAGATCGTACAGCGTTCATAGACTGCTATAATATTAAAGAAATGTACTTCCCGAAGAGCCTGAAAAAGCTTGAACCCCAGTGTGTCGGATATAGTAATAGTACCAGTTATCCTTTCTACGCAAAGGTCGAAGGCTTTAAAATGTACGTCTACAAAGATTCCGAGGCTTATAAGTATGCTACGAAAAACAGTTTTGAATGCCACGTACACAGCTTCAAGGAGGAAGTCACCACAGCCGCGACCTGCACTAAGGCGGGCGTTAAGAAGTTCACCTGCGACTGCGGCGAGACCTACACCGAGAGCATTCCCGCGACGGGTCACGAGTACAACGAAGAGGTAATAGCCCCCACCACCACCGCGCAGGGCTACACTCTGCACACCTGCTCCAAATGCAAGTACAGCTACAAGGACAACTACACCGAAAAGCTCCCCGCTCCTGTTGCGACAAAGACCTCTATCTCCAAGGCGACCGCCAAATTCTCCTCAACGGCTGTTTCCTACACGGGCAAGAGCAAAATGCCTAAGCTGACCGTCACATACGGCGGAAAGACCCTCGTCAAGGGCAAGGATTACAAGGTCTCGGGCAAGAATTGCAAGAACCCGGGCAAGGCTACTATCACCATAACCGGTATCGGAAACTACACGGGCACCAAGACCATGAGCTTCTACATCATTCCCCAGAAGCCTACCCTCACCAAGGCAACCTCGACCACGAAGAAGAAGATCAGCCTTGCGTGGAAGAAGGATTCCCTTGCGGACGGCTATCAGATCATCGTTTACAGCGACAAGACCTGCAAGACCAAAGTCAAGTCCGCACTCGTGAAGAAGAACTCCACCGTCAAGGGAAGTCTTTCGGGCTTCACCTCGGGCAAGACATACTATGTTCGTATGAGAGCCTACAAGACTATAGACGGCAAGAAGAAAGCGGGCGCGTTCTGCGCGGCTAAGACCGTCAAAGTAAAATAACGACCGAAACATAACATCACGGCAGACCCGAAAAGCACTTTTTCGGGTCTGTTAATTTTTTACCCGGCATACGGGTAAAGGCGGTATATTACGAAAATGTGAGCTTTTCATGAACGAGCCCGCTCCCGCTTGACTATTTTTCGGTAATGTTGTATAATGTATCTATATGACTGCTTACGAAAGGAAATATAGAAAAATGAGAAAGACAAAAATTGTATGCACGCTGGGACCCGCTACCGAGGACGAGGGAGTTCTCCGCGAGCTTATGAAGGCGGGTATGGACGTTGCCCGCTTCAACTTCTCTCACTGCAATTACGAGGTGGACGCCAAGCGCTATGACACCGTCCGCAGGCTCTCGGACGAGCTGGGGCTGCACGTCGCTACCATGCTCGACACCAAGGGTCCCGAGATACGCCTGAAACAGTTCGAGAACGGCGTTGTCAACATAGAGGACGGCGCGGAATTCACCCTCACCACCCGCGAGATCATGGGCAATGAGCATGAGTGCGCCGTTACCTTCAACCACCTCCCCAAGGACGTTTCGGTCGGTACGCGCATACTCATAAACGACGGACTTATCGAATTACAGGTGACATATGTCAACAAGACCGACGTGAAATGCGCCGTTATCCACGGGGGCGAGATAAAGAACAACAAGGGCATAAATATCCCCGGGGCAAAGCTCTCCATGCCCTATATCTCCGACGCGGATATGAGCGACCTGCAATTCGGCGCGAAGCTGGGCTTTGACTTTATCGCGGCTTCATTCGTCCGCACAGCCGCAGATGTCATCTACCTCCGCAAGTTCACGCAGTCGCTGGGCTGGAACAAGGTGCGCATAATCGCAAAGATAGAGAACAGCGAGGGCGTCGAGAACATCGACGAGATACTCGAAGCCGCCGACGGCGTAATGGTAGCCCGCGGAGATATGGGCGTAGAGATACCCTTCGAGCAGATCCCCGCCATTCAGAAAGAGCTTATCCACAAGGCTTACAACGCGGGCAAGCAGGTGATAACCGCTACACAGATGCTCGAATCCATGATAACCAATCCCCGCCCCACCCGTGCGGAGATAACCGACGTGGCGAACGCTATCTATGACGGCACCTCGGCGATAATGCTCTCGGGCGAGACAGCGGCGGGTCATTACCCCATCGACGCGGTGCGGACTATGGCTAAGATAGCCGAGACCACCGAGGACAACATCGACTACCGCCACCAGTTCGAGCTTCGTTCGGGCAGCGGCGAGTATGACTGCGGCGAGGTAACGGAGGCTATCGCCCACGCGACCGTCACCACGGCTCACGACCTCAATGCGGCGGCTATCATCACCGTCACCAAGAGCGGCACCACCGCCCGCAGGCTCTCGAAATTCCGTCCCGAGTGCCCGATAATCGCGCTGACCACCTCTCACCGCACGGCTCGTCACATGAATATGTCATGGGGACTTGTCCCCGGTCTTGTGGAGGAGCAGACCGACACCGACGGGCTCATCGACGCGGCTATCGCGAAATCCCTCGAAATGGGGCTTCTGCGCCACGGCGACCTCGTGGTAGTAACAGCGGGAGTACCTCTCGGAATGAGCGGCACCACCAACATGATGCGCGTTGAAACGGTCAAGTGATCTATAGCAATTCCCTTGCAGTGCGACAGCACGGCTGCGGTCGTTTTCCTTGCACTGTGAAATTTTCTCTCGAAATCTTTATGCTGCTATTTTCTTGGATTGCTATAAAATACAGAAAGGATACAGCAATGACATCACTCAAAAGGATAACAGCCGCACTTACTGCCGCGGTCATAATGACCTGTACGGCGGCGGGCTGCGGGAGCGGGAGCGGCAACAGCTCATCTTCCCCGGAGAGCGCTTCGGTGACTGCCGCGGAGAGCGCGGAGGAAGCTCCCGTCAAGGTGACTTTGCCGCCTGCGGAAAGCGCTCCCGACGAAAGCGAAAGCACTGCCGAAGCGGACAGCTCCGAAAGTGCCGAAAGCGACGAAGCCGCGCCCTACACCCCCGCCATGTGGAAAGTGACCTCTCCCGAGGGGAAGACCATATACATGATGGGCTCCATGCACGCGCTGAAAGACGAGTGCTATCCCCTGCCCGACTACGTGCAGGCGGCGGTGGACGACTGCGAGGTGCTGGCGGTAGAGTACGACCTCACCGACCTCAACCAGACGCTGGCGGCTTCACTCAAATACAATGACAAAATGACCTACCCCTCGGGGGAGAGCATACACGATCACATCTCCGACGAAACGTGGCAGGCGCTTTGCAGCTACCTCGAGCACTACGACGAGGACCCGACCGCCTACGAGTCCATGCGGGCGTGGTACATCTATTCGGCGATACAGAAATTACCGCTCAGAGACACGGGGCTTTCATACGACAAGGGCTTTGACCTGAATATCCTGAACGCCGTACACGACGCGGGCAAAGAAGTCTATAACGTGGAGTCTGCGGATTTTCAGATGAAGCTGTTCTTTGAGCTTTCGGACAGCGTTTATGATATACTGCTGGCTTCCTACAGCGAGGATAACATAAAGAAGGTCAACGGGGAGCTTGTCACGTCATATGACAGCTGGCGGGCGGGGGACATCGAGGGCTTGGACCCCGCAGACGATCTCGACCTCACGAATGCCTCCGACGAGGAGAAGGCTGCCGCCGGGGACTTCATGAACAAATTTTACTTCGACCGCAACGCCCACATGACGGAAGCCGCAAAGGAGCTTGCGGCAGGCGGCAAAAAGGTGCTGTTCGTGGTGGGGCTGGCGCATTTTCTCGGGGACAAGGGCATAATCGCCCTGCTCGAAGAGGACGGCTACACCGCCGAACGGGTCACGGAGTACCCCTGACATACTTGCACTTTATCCAAACTCCCCCGCAATGATTTGGCAAATGTTCCAAATGTTTGGTTAAATGTTCAAAATAATTGCGCGGATAATTGACAATATGAATTTTTTATGATATTATATATAAGTAAACATATTGTAAATTTTCCGAAAAGGAGGAATACCACATGAAAGCCAAAAGGATAATATCGGCTGTTACGGCTCTCACTATGCTTTCGGCGGTCACTGCGCTGTCGGCTGATGCTATGCAGGTCTTTGTTGAAACGCTGACCGGAAAAACGATAACACTTGACGTTGAGCCGAGTGACACTATCGAGGACGTCAAGGCGAAGATACAGGACAAGGAGGGTATTCCTCCCGATATGCAAAGGCTTATCTTTGAGGGAAAACAGCTTGAAGATAACAGGACACTCAAGGACTACAATATTAACAAGGAAAACACCCTGGATTTAGTCTTGAAAGCAAGAGTAAATGAAAGCGGCGAGTATGAGATAACATTTAAAGATTCGCAAATGGGTGTTTCGGGCGACATGACCGTCACCTACGATGTTACTCCCTCGTACATAGTGACTATCCCCTCGACCGCCGTTATAAATGACGAAGCGGCGCAGACCAAGCAGACCACGGATATCGAAGTCACCGAGATGAAGTATATGATGGGGAAGAAGATAGTCGTAAAGCTGGATAATGGCAGCAACACGACAAGCGGCGATGTGTTCACCGCAAAGAACGGCACTTCCGAGGTGAAATACAACATCAAGAACGGCAATACCGCCCTTAATGTCGGCGATACGGTCGGGAAATTTACGGAACCGGACAAAGTCGAGCTTACCCTCGTTACGACCGAGAACAGCGCACCCACTGTCGCGGGCAAACACACCGAAGCGCTGACGTTCTCTGTTGCAGTGAAGGAAACGCCAGCCAATCCCTATACAGCTAATAATGTCGGCGATGAGGTAAATTTCGGAAATTATCAGTGGTATATCATCGGCAAGAGCGATAACACTGTCACACTTCTGATGAAAAATTTGCTTACAACGAAAAAGTATAACGATAGCGAAACAAAAGTAACATGGGAAACCTGCACATTGAGAAGATACCTGAACAGCGATTTTTACAATACTTTCAGTGATGAAGATAAAGATCTGATCGCAAGAAAACATAACAGCACTCCGAATAATGAGGCGGGTATCGGCGGAAATGATACCGATGATTACGTCTACTTGCCGGATATAAGTGAGGCAAAAAAAATCGATTTCGATATTAAAAAATGTAGCAATCATTGGTGGCTGAGGTCGCCGGGTGTTAGTAAGAATGATTTTGCAGCGATCACTCAATCTGATGGCTATATCTATCCGGCCGGCGAATTTGCCACAAAACTGTATGGTGTCCGTCCCGTTGTAACTCTTGAATTCTGAACCAATGTCACGCGAATAAACAAACACCCCCGCAGGCACTTCCCTGCGGGGGGTTGTTTTGTAACGCTGATTATGTAAAAATTTGTAAAAAACGGCTCGAAATTTCGTCAAAATGCTTGCATTTTATATAGCTATGTGCTATACTTAAATATATAGATCGCTTCGGAGGTAATGTGTATGTTGAAGATAGCAAAAGCCGCGGCTGTGCTGACGGCTTTGGTGATGCTCGCGTCCTGCGGCGCAAAGCCTGAGCCCGCGAATGACGATAACAAGCCGCTCCCCGAATTCACGGCGCTTAATGACACCGTTTCGGGGCGAAAGAACGTCTACATAATAATCAAGAACGTGGACAGCTCCTACTGGAAGACCGTACTCGACGGCGCGGGCGCGGGCGGGGACGAATTTGACTGCAACGTTTTCGGGAGCGGCACATATAACGAGACCGACTGGCAGGGTCAGCAGGAGCTTATCGACAAGGCTATTGACGCGGGCGCCGACGGAATTATCCTCGCCCCCGATGATTCGGTGAAGCTCGCGAAGACGGTCGAGGAGCTTTACACCTCGGATATGCCGATAGTGCTGGTGGACACAACCGCCAACACCGACAAATACGACATCTGCTATATGACCGATAACCTCATGGCGGGTCAGCAGGCTGCCGAAGAGCTGATAAGACAGCTGCACGAAAGCGGCTCGACCGATTCCGACAAGCTCAAAGTCGGTATGCAGGTCGGGGCTACGACCTCGCAGACCATAAACGAACGCATAGCGGGATTCAGCCGCTACTGGTCGGAGAACGCTCCCGAGAACTGGGAGATGATACAGGACATCAAGTGCAACGAGGGCGACATCAACAAAGCTGTTCAGTGCGCCGAGGAGCTGTTCGACGAATACTCCGACATAAAGGGCGTGTTCGCCACCAACAACGGCTCGACAGTGGGCTTCGCAAAGGTCATCGCAGAACGTCAGCTAAAGGACGTTGCGGTAGTGGGCTTTGACTACTCGGATGAAATGGCAGCGCTGATAAAGTCGGAGGACTTCACGGCTTCGACCATGCTCCAGCGTCAGTTCGACATGAGCCGCCTCGGAGTGGGTTCGGTCATGAGCATAATAGGCGGCGAAAAGCCCGAGGTACAATTCATCGACACGGGCGTAGTCGTCGTAAACCGCTCCACTCTGAATGACCCCGAGGTAGTGGAAATGCTCGAACATAGTTGATCGGGAGTCTTGAATGTGAGTAAAACAAAGATCAACAGCTCCGTCGGGGACGGTATCGACATATTCGGCGCAGACCGCGATACCTCCTTCCTCAGAGCTATGGCGGTCTATCTGGTGTTTTCCCTCACCACTATCGTGGCGCTGGTGCTGTGGGTGAACAGCCTTGTGACCGAGCATGACAAAAGGCTGACGGGGGAGATATGCTCCCTCATCACCGAGAAAATGAACAACTCCATATACTACATGACCGATTCGGCGGAGAACATCGCGGCTATGCTCTCGGAGGAAAGGCACGAGGACTTGGGAGAGCTTTACGAAGGGTTCTCACCGCAGAACTATTCGGACAGCACCCGCAGGACGTTTTTGAGCATCGGCTTCATCGACGCCGAGGGAAAGCTCTATGCCAACGAAGCGGAGGAAAAGGAGTTCGGAAAGTGGGAGCTTCTCGAAACTGCGGAGCAGGCTGACCCCGTTTCCATATCCGCACCCTACCGCTCGGGAATGACGGGACAGCCCGTGTTCACGCTGTTCGCGAAAATGAACTACGGCAGCAGCAGGACGGGAAAGCTGTTCATCACCTATCCCCTGAGCGAGATACAGGAAATGGCTGCCACCAAGAGCCTTGCGGACGAAACGGAGATATGGCTGCTCAACGCCCCCAGCGGCAACGTTATCCGCTGCGCGGGCAGGAGCGAGCACGAGATAGGCAGCTGGGCGAACGCGCTGATACTCATGAAGGAGATAGACCCCGGGGACAGGGAGAGCTATGAGAGTTGGTCTGCCCTCATCAAAAACGACTGCGAAAGCGCGGTGATGTCCTATCACAGCGGCGGAAAAGCCTACACGCAGGTAGGCTCAAAGATAAACTTCATGGACGGCTGGTACGTGGTAGTTCGCATACCGAGCAGCTCGCTCTCAAACACGCTGCAAAGGTTCCGCTCCGTCGTGATCGTGTTCTTAGGGGTGCTGTTCCTCGCTTCCCTGCTGATCTTCATGATAGCTCACAAACGTTCGGCGCAGGAAAAGCAGATACTCCGCAACCTCTCGATACACGACGCGCTGACGGGCGTGATGAACCGCAGAGCCTTTGACTTCCTCGCGGCTCACAGGCTGCAAAAGACCCGCAGCGATATGACGCTGCTGTTCTTCGACGTTGACTACTTCAAGCAGGTCAACGACTACTACGGTCACGAATCGGGGGACAAGATACTCCGCGAGTTCGCCTCCGCGCTGGGGGAGCTTTTCGGGCGCAACGGACTTGTATCACGCTACGGCGGCGATGAGTTCGTCGTCCTCACCGACATTTCCGACAAGGCGGAGCTTACCGCAAAGCTCGATCGGTTAAAGACCATGACCTCGCAGATACAGCCCGCAGTGGAGATCACAGGGGACATGGAGGAGCTTCACCTCAGCTACAGCGCGGGCGCGGCGGTGTTCCCCGCGGACGGCGGCGACCTGAAGGAGCTCGAAGCCTCGGCGGACGCGGCGCTCTACGAAGTCAAGAAGAACGGCAGGAACAGCTACGGCTGGTACAGCGGCAGCGGCGTTCCCAAAGATATCAGCGATCAGACTCAAAGCTGACAGAAACATCACCCGAGCCGACGGCGCTTTCGAGCCCGTCGGCTTTTTCAATGCTCCCCAGCCGCGTGTAGCTGTAGGGGGTGGAAAAGCTCTCATAGAACAGCACGACGCAGTTATCCCCGTAGAGCATTATGTCGCCCTTTTCGATCTGTCCGACCGATTCGGCTTGGGCGGGGAACGCAGTATCGGTGTAGATGTACTTCTCATTCCCGTTGAGCTCGCTCATGTCAAGGGTCAGCGGGAGCATCTCGGCGAACTGCTCCGCGGCGGCGGTGTCCGCGAGCCTTGCCGTGAAAAAGCTTCCGTTCACGGTGACGGTGATAGTCTTGTTATCCATAGTATCTTCCTCGCTTTCGGTCAAGGTCGTTTCTTTCGTTTCGGCGGGTGTAACGGAGGTCTGCTCCGCTGCCGCAGTTTCCGCGGGAGCTTCCTCTGCCGCGCTCTCGGCAACAACAGCCTCCGATGAGGTCACGGGAGCTTTTTCGGACGTCCCCGCCGAAGCGTTCCGACCGCTCCCGCAGGCGGTCATCAGAAGCATTACGGCAAGGAACATAAATGCTTTAAAGCTCATAACTGACGCTCCTTTCGGTCGGCGGTTTTCTTATCCATCATGAATACAAGATAATCAAGGCAGTCAAGCTCCCTTTCCTTCTCGTGTATCTCATCGAGCAGACCCCGCCTGTGAGCCGCGAGCAGCTTTTTGCAAGCCCTCTCGTCACAGATACAGCTGTCAAATCTCCCGATGAACTCCTCGTCGCAGCCCGCGTCGAGGAGGTTTTGTCTTGTACGCTCGTCCATTCTCCGCACCTCGCTTTTCTTGGTACTATTATAACACAGCCCGCCGCAAATGACAAATACTTATATCAAATACCGTCCTATGCTTTGCGGTAATATGTCCGACAAAAACGCCCCGCCGCGAAAACGGCAGGGCGCTTGTATCAGATAAGCTCGAACGTTATGCTGTTTTTATAGCCGCTCAAAGGCACGCGGTACTTCTCATCGAGTATCGGACCGCAGGAATTCGTTCCCACTCCCGACATGGCGAAGTCGGCGCAGAGGACGGTATCTCCGCACTTTTCGAGCTCGTGGCGGTGTGCCTTCGCCGCAAGCTCCTCCTGCGTGAACTCGCTCACGCTGAAGGAGAATCCGCTTCCCGTCAGACGAAGCGCCGCCGTATCTCTGCGGAGGGTCAGCTCCTTTGTGCCGAAGTGGGAGGAGTTTTCCTGCGGGCGAATGTAAGGCTCGTACATCTCCCCTACCCTCGCCGTGAAGCTCCCCATGTATGAAGCGCGGTGCTTGTCGCAGTAGCTCTCATATGGACCGTAGCCGAAGTAGCTCACCTCGTCAAAGCCGCGGTCTAAGAACAGCCGCAGTCCGAAGCGGGGGAACACCTCTATCTTGTCCCCGTCCGCTTCAAGGGAGGCGGTAACGGTGAGCCTGCCTCCCCCGTCTATGCGGTACTCGGCGCCCACCCGCGCGAAGGGACGGTAAATGCTCCTGCCGTATGAAGTGACCGCACGTATCACCGCACAGTTATCCTCTATGCGGACGGAGGTATCGTAGACCTTTACCGCATAGTCGTTCATGTAGAGCCTGTACCAGTCCCACTTCATCACGTCGTTATCGGTGGGGGCGCGGAAGAAGTTGAAGCTCATGGGCTTTTTCAGGATATTCGCACCGTCCCTTTCGACGGCGGCGATCTCGGCTCTGCGGCGGTCGAATACGAAACGCCTGCCGCCCGCCGTGACTTCAAAGCACAGCGGCGCTTCGGTGACGGTGGGGACTGAATCGCAGACCGCAGGCGCTTGGGGCTTGCCCTCCGAGAGCTTTAGCTGATCGAAGCAGACCTCCCTGCCGTCCCTCTTGTCGGTGAAGATGAAGCGGATATATGTCTCACGCTCAAAGTCCCCGAGAGCTTCGGGAATGACGACAGCACACTCTCCGCGCGGGGCAAGGTCGAAGCTCACCGTTCCCCCCCAGAGCACGCCGCTCTTATCGGCTATCTCACAGCGGCAGTCAAGGCGGTCGCTCACCCTCGTGAAGTCGAGCATATTGCGGAACGTGAATCCGCCGTCGGCAGCTCTCGTCACCCTCACGGGGCGGTACACCTGCCCGACCTCGCGCAGTCCCGTGTGGGGCGTCCTGTCGGGATATGTCAGACCGTCGCAGCAGAAGTTGCCGTCGTTGTGCAGCTCGCCGAAGTCGCCGCCGTAGCCGTACTTCACCCCGCCGTCCTCGGTCTCCCCTATAGGGAAGGCGTGGTCGCACCACTCCCAGACCAGTCCGCCCATGAAGCGCTCGGAGCTCATGAATGTCTCGAAATAGTCCTCAAGGTCGCCCGAGCTGTTGCCCATAGCGTGGCTGTATTCGCAGAGCAGGAGCGGGCGCTTCTCGCCCTCGTTTTGCAGATACTCCCTCATGCCCTGCGGCGACATATACATCTCCGACACCATATCGAGCACATCGTCCGGAGTGCCGTCGAGAGTGTGGGTGCTTTCGTAGTGGACGGGGCGGGTGCAGTCGAGGGCTTTGACGCGCTCGGCGGCAGCCCTGAAATTCTCCCCCCAGCCGCTCTCGTTGCCGAGCGACCAGATAACGACGCAGGGGCGGTTCACATCGCGGCTCACAAGAAGCTCGCTGCGCCAAACCACCGTTTCCTTAAACATCAGGTCGGAGGCAAGCAGAGATATTCCGTTGTATGTGCCGTCCTCGCGGTCAAAGCGCATATTCTGATAAACGTGGTGACAGCCGTGGCTCTCGGCGTCGGCTTCGTCTATGACGTAAAAGCCGTACTCGTCGCAGAGCTGATAGAATCGCGGCGCGTTGGGGTAATGTGAGGTGCGTATGGCGTTGATGTTGAAGGACTTCATGAGTTCAAGGTCGCGGCGCATCTTGGCTTCATCGGCGTAATATCCCGTGTCGGGATAGCTGTCGTGGCGGTTCACGCCCAGCAGCTTGATCTTCGCACCGTTGAACAGATACACCCCGTCCCTTATCTCCGAGGTGCGAAAGCCCACCTTTTCGGCTATGACCTCGCCCCCGGAGCGTATCAGGAGCGTGTAAAGACAGGGCTGTTCGGCACTCCAGAGCCGCGGGCTATCGACCGTTGCGGAAAAAGTCCCGCCCTCGCCTACCTTGCCCTCAAACAGCGGCTTGTCCCCGTCAAGGAGAGTTATCTCCGCCGCCGCGCCTTCGGGAGTGAACGTGAATCTGCCGTTCATATCGGCGGTAACGCGGTAGTCGGTGAGCCGTTTTTCGGGACGGGAGAGCATATACACGTCCCTGAAAATGCCCGAGAGCCTGAACTTGTCCTGATCCTCGAAGTAGGTGCCGTCGCACCATTTCAGCACCGCGCATACTATCTGATTTTTGCCCTTTTTCAGCAGGTCGGTGATGTCGAACTCGGTCATGCGGTGTGACACCTGCGTATAGCCCGCGAAGCTGCCATTTATGTACAGATACAGGCAGCTGTCCGCGCCCTCGAATACGAGTATGCGGCGCAGTCCGTCGGGAGTATATGTGTACTCTTTTTTGTACACTCCCACAGGGTCGTCGTCGGGAACAAATGGCGGGTCGAAGGGTATCGGGTAGCTGACGTTAGTATACATGGGCTTACCGAAGCCGTGAAGCTGAAAGTTCGAGGGGACGGGTAAAGTCCCGCCGAAGCTCATATCCGTGAGATCATCGGGCAGGTCGATGATACTTGCGAAGTATGCAAACTCCCACTCGCCGTTCAAAAGCTCGAAGCGCTCCGAAGCCGTTCTGTCGTCGGCGGGATGCTGTCCGTCGGCGAAGGGGACGAAGTAAGCCCTCGGCGGCAGCGCCCCGAAGCTCTGCACCGAAGCGTCCTCGTGCAGGGTCATGAAGCTCTTGGGAGAGCCCCCGCGGGAAATGGTCTTTATGTTCATAGCGTTTCCTCCTAATGGGATTTTTTCTATTATAGCACATCGCGGCGGGGATTGCAAGGGGGATAATTGCTCAATGCAAAAAGCGCCCACGATCTTCGGGAGCGCTTTCGTTTATCTGATTTTCGTCATCTCAAAGCGCATGACAAAGGACTGCGTACAGATCTCGGCTTATACTAATTCCTAAAAGGTTAGTAGACAAAGATTGGTGCTGACGGCTCAGCAATCAAGGAAAGCGACCGCAGTTGGGCTGACGCCCTGCAAGGGAGTTTGACGCAGCAATGTGGAATTTTATCCGAAAGATTTGTGCTGATATTTTCTTGGATTGCTATAATTTCCGTTCAGCCCCTATCGTCCTGTCAAAGCAGTGCCTTGACGCACTCCTCCACCTCTGCCATATCTGCGGTGGGCTCGAATCTTGCTGCGACGTTTCCCTCGCGGTCTATGATGAACTTGGTGAAGTTCCACTTGATGTCGGGCTTCTTGTCCCAGTCGGGGTCGGCTTTCGAGAGCATATCCGAGAGCAGCCCCGCCAGCTGATGCTCGCCGAAGCCCTCAAAGCCCTTCTGCGCTTTCAGGTAGGTGTAAAGCGGCAGCTCGTTCTCACCGTTGACGTCGGACTTCTTCATCTGCGGGAAGGTGGTGTTGTAGTGCAGAGTGCAGAACTCGTGTATCTCCTCATCAGTGCCGGGAGCCTGCCCGCCGAACTGATTACAGGGTATGTCAAGTATCTCAAGACCCTTATCGTGGTAGTCCCTGTACATCTTCTCGATGGGCTCATACTGAGGCGTGAAGCCGCAGCCTGTGGCGGTGTTCACCACCATGATGACCTTGCCCTTGTATTCGGAAAGCAAAAGTTCCCCGCCCTTTGCGGTCGTTACGGAATAGTCGTATATCATAGCGATCCTCCATTCTTTTTGAAAAGTACTGTGGATACCGTACCGACAGTCCGTTGTCACTTGTAAATATTCTAATATCGGTCAAAAAAAGCACCGTTTTTCAGAATGTCACGGTCTCGGGGGCTTCCGTAAAGGAACTGAAAGTCGCTTTTGCATCCTTAAAGTAAAGCACCTGCGTATTATCATCATCGGCGCTGTACATGGCTTTGAGCGAGGGCATTTTTTCGAGCATCGCGACCTTTACGGCTCTGTCGTCATCGTTTACCAGCTCCCCTGCCACGCGAAGCCACTTGCCGTCCTTGAAAGCGCATATCTCTGCCTTGGGGTTTACTGCCAGCTGTTTTGAAACGTCCTTGACCTTGCCTGTCTGGATATAGAGTTTCCCGCCGTAGAGAAGCACCGTCCCGAAGGGTCTTACCCTCGGCTGATCGCCTTCGACCGTCGCAAGATAATAAGTCTCCGCGTCCTCTAAAAACTTGCATACTCTTTCGATAGCTTCCATGTTAAAGACCTCCTTTTATTAACGGTTCAGCGAACCTGTATGTTCAACAGATAATATGCTGTTTGTCATATTATATCATACTTTATGAAAAAAGTCAATCACCCGAACAAAAAAACGAACGCCCCGTTCCCGAAGCGTCCGTTATCATATCCTGCGTATCAGCTTGATGAGAAGCACTATGCCGAGTATCACCATAACAGCGCCCAGCACCTTGTTTGAATTGCGGGTAATGCCGCTGCCGAATTTGTACTCGATGAGCAGTATGCCGCCTATGAGTATGAACCACCATGTCACCGTACCGATGAAAAATCCCGCCAGCAGGAAAATGCTCTCATGCACCGCGAGTTTCCCCGTGATGCCGAAATTCGCAAATATCACCATGAACAGTATCACGACGCTTGGGTTCGTAATGCCTATCCCGAAGGAGGTCACGAACATCTTGCCGAAGCTCGGGTGCGCCGTCACTTTCTTGACGCCCGTATCCTTTTTCAGAATGGTAGTCACGCCTATCACCATGACGAGCAGAGCACCGATGAGGGTTATTATCCTCTCGTGCGCCCCGAGAAAATCCGACACCGCCCTTAATCCGAAAGCGCCGACCGAGGCATAGATACAGTCGGCGACCGAGCAGCCTATCCCCGTGACGAATCCGCTCTTCGGGCCGTATTGAAGCGTGCGGGATATGCAAAGCGCACCCACCGCGCCTACGGGTACTCCGATGATAAGACCCATCAGTATGCCCTTGAATATCAAGCCTATCATGACAGCCCCGCCCGGCGGCAGATGACTGCCGAAGTATAATTATTGTTACGCATTTGTTGTATCTCCGTTCAGTTTTTTCTGTATATCGCTTTGTTAATAATATTATAACATAAATCCCTAATGTTGTCAATCAGCGGGTAAAAAAAAGCTGTGAGAAATTCCCGCTCATATCTCTGCCAAATTCATATAATTGCTACAATCCCGCCTGCGAATAACACACAGCACCCCAAACTAATATACTGTATCAAGGGGGTGCGGGATATGGAACTGGATATACTGTCGGCGGAGTGCGTGAGAGTTGTGATCGGCGCGGAGGAGTGCAGACGGTTCGGGATAAGCTATGACAGCTTTTCGGCTGACAGCACGGGGGCACGGCTTTTCATGGCGGCGGTGGTGGCGCGTCTCGAGGTAATGGGCGCGGAACTTGACCGCACTAAGAAGCTCACCGCCGAGATATTCCCGAAGGAGGGCGGCGGACTGGTCATCTATCTCTCGGGCAAGGGCATGAAATGCGTCCTGCCCGAGCGTGCCGAAGTCTGCTTCGCAGGGGTGTACAAAACGCCCTCGGAGCTTATCTGCGCGGCGGCGGCTCTGGGTGAAGATACCTCCGCAGAGCTGTACCGCTTCGGCAAGGGCTACGCCCTCATCGCCGACCGCCCGCCTGCGGGCTCATCTTCAAAACATGAGAGCTCCGTGATACTCGCCGCAAAAATAAAGGAGTACGGAGAATTTCTCTCCGATACTCCCTATGAGCTTCTTAAAGACCTGTAGCCGATAGGCGGTCAGACGTCTATCCCGAACTCCTTGAGCACGCTGTCGGCGAAGCTGTTCCTCATGGGTGCGCCCTCCTTTATGCGGTAGGTGCGCTCGCCGTTCTCGCCCACGGCGGAAACTATACTCTTTATGACCGAGCCGCCCGCGCTTTCGTTCAGCTTATCGGCGTTCGCGGCAACGTCTATGAGGTGGGTGGCGAAAATGCCCCGCACTCCCCTCTTGGCGAAAAGCACCGTCAGCCTTGAAGCGATGTCAACGCACTCGGCAGGGGTGGTGCTTTGGAGCGATTCGTTCATGAGAAGCAGGCTCCTGTCGGTGATAGAGTCAATGATCTCTTTGAACTGCTTTATCTCGGAGGTGAACTTGCTTGCGTCTATGCCTTTCTGCTCCTCTTTTGGGAAGTGAGTGTATATGCAGTCGCAGACCGAGAGCTCGCACTCCTCGGCGGGGACGAAAAATCCCGCCTGCGCGAGTATCTGACACACCCCCACAGCGCGGACGAAGGTGGTCTTGCCGCCGTTGTTGGCACCCGTGAGGATATAGAACCCGCCCTCCTCGCCAAAAGTGATGTCGTTGGTCACGACGGGGCGCTTGTCCTTTGAGCGCAGGTTATGGAGGTTCGCTTCGCTAAAATACACGAGGTCGAAAACGCCCTTTATCCTCCCTCTGCGTTCGCAGGCGGGGAACAGCTTCGGGCGGCACATCTTCAAGCCTTTATTCTCGGCGGTGCGCATGAGGTCGAGGACGCCTAAGTAAATGTCCAGCTGATAATCTATGAACTTCACCTCGTCAAAGCCTATCGCCTGATACTCCGAGAGCGCCTGCTCTATGAGCCGCACATACTTCCATGTGATGTGGTCGAGGTCTTCAAACAGCGGCTTTTCCACGTCGTTCAGTATCCTGTCCTTGCTGAAACGATCGCCGCCCTCGAAAATGTAGCGCTCGTGGATATTGTCGGCGAACACGTTCTCGGAGAACTTAGCGCCCCTGTAGATTATACGCTCCAGCACCGAGGGCTTGGGCGTGTAGGGCTCGTCGAAGATATCGACTATCCCCGCGGAGCTCGGCACCATGTTCTCGTCAAGGTTTATCGCCACGGTTATGCTCCGTATGCGCTTATCCATGCGCTTACGGAGCTCCTTGATATCCTCGCAGAGCTTTCTGTAATGCTTGTCGGCATAGCGCTCGGCGAAGTGGTCAAGGAGCTTTTTTATCCCCGCCGATATCACCTCGGAGCGGTGCTTTTCATCGAAGCTGCGGACAAGCTCCATGCACTCGATGTAGGCTTCAAAGGCTTCCACCGCCGTGTTCAGCGAGGTGAAGGTGTCGGGCTCCGAGAGCTTGTACATTCCCCGCTTGTCCCCCGTCAGCATGGTGTCTATGACCCTTTTGAGCATGGCGGGGAGCCCCTTTACGTTCATAAGGTCGCAGAGGATATCCTGCCTGTACTCTATAACCTCCGTATCGTCGGGAAGCTCCTGCAAGAGCGTACACATCTTGTAGGCGTTGTTCGGACAGAGCAGCTTCCCCACCGCGTCGAGCATCATGTCGCGGGAAAGGCTCCCGGAGCGCTCCGAAAGGTCGTTTCGGCGCTTTATCATGGCGCGGCGCTTCTCCTCCGAGGGATAGAGCAGGTCTATCACGGGCGGTCTTGCGGTAAGCTCACTGCGCTCCATAGGGTACCTCCTTATTCCTCCGCCAGCATATCGCGGACTTCCATAAGGCAGAAGCCGAGAAGGTCCATTCCCCGCCATAGATTCGGGTTTTCCGAACGGCTGTCATCAGCGCTCATTCCTATGCCCCAAATCCTGTCATAGGGGCTCGCTTCCACGAGTATCTTACTGCCCGTCGAGAGCAGAAAGGCTTTAAGCTCCGCGTTTTGGGAGAACTTGGCATAGTTGCCCCGAATTACGATGTTACATCGCTCCGCCTTCCATTTTTCCTCATCGAAGCCCCTGACCTGCTGTCCCAGCTTCTTGAACTCATCGGGAGAGCCTGCCTTCATTATGCGGTCAAATATCTCATTGTCCCCGAAAAGCAGAGCCTTCTGCGCCATCATGTACTGCTCCGCCGTATGGTATTTTCTTCCCGCGACCTCGAATCCGCAGTCATACCACTGACTCAGGCACTCCTTGCCGACTGCTCCGCCCTTTGAGGTATGTCCCCAAAACAGCAGGTATTTCAGCCCCCGCCTATTGTGCTCGGCAATTATGCCGTCCTTTGTGTACCTCACAGAGTTTCAGCCTCCTTCAAAAGCTCCTCGGCATTTTTGAGGGTCAGCTCGGTGACGGTATCGCCGCCGATTATCCTCGCGATCTCGCGGACGCGGCCGGCAAAGTCAAGGGTCTGTATGCCCGTGACCGTGCGCTCACCCTCGACGCGCTTCTCTATGAGCAGGTGATTGTCAGCCATCACAGCCATCTGCGAAAGGTGCGTAACGCAAAGCACCTGCCTGTACTTCGAGATCGCTTTCAGCTTCATGCCTATCTTCTGCGCCGCCCTGCCGCTGACGCCCGTATCTATCTCGTCGAAGATCAGCGTACCTATGCTGTCCTTGTCGGCTATGACGCTTTTGAGCGCCAGCATTATGCGCGAGAGCTCACCGCCCGAAGCTATCTTTGCGATAGGTCGGGGCTCCTCGCCCACGTTCGCGGAGATAAGGAACTCCACGCTGTCCATGCCGCTGTGAGTGAGCTTGCCCTGCTTCATGTCAACGACTATCCTTACTTTCGGCATATTGAGAAATTCCAGCTCCTCCGTCACCTGCGAAACGAAGCGCTCCGCCGCGCTTTTCCGAAACGCCGACAGCTCCGCCGCTTTGAGGGAAGTCTCCTTTAAAAGCTCCTTGCGCTGTTCGAGAAGCCCCGCAAGGCTCTCCTCGCTGCCGCTCAGCTCCTCAAACTCCCTCTGTGCATTTTCGAGGGTCGTGATAACGTCCGCGAGCGTGGGACCGTACTTCATCTTCGCGTTTTCAAGCTCCTTTGCGCGGCGGTTGAGCCACTCGAAGCGCTGAGGGTCGGCGCCCAGCCTGTCTATCAGCCCCGAAAGCTCCGAGGCTATGTCCGCAGTCTCGATCTGCACCGATGTGAGCCGCTCGTAAAGCGCCGCGAACTCCTCCATGATCTCCGTTCCGCCCGAGAGCTGTCTTAGGGCGTCCCCGAAGATCTCGTCCGCGCCGCCGCCGTCCTCGTCCCCCGCGAGCAGTCTTGCCGCCGCGAAAGCCGCCTCCGAAAGATAGACCGCGTTCTTGGATATGTTAAGCTCCTCTTCGATCTCGGTATCCTCATCGGGCTTCGGGTCAAGCTCCGTGAGCTCCGCGATGATCTCTCTTAACTGTCTGAGCCGCGCCTGCCTGCCCTCCTGCTCCTTGACCCTGCGGCTTATCTGCCGCGAGAGCTCCTGCAAGCCGTGGAAAAGCGCCGCATATTCGCCGAGAAGCCCCTCCGCCCCCGCGTAGCCGTCAAGTATCTCAATGTGCTTTTCGGG
Organism: uncultured Ruminococcus sp.; assembly: GCA_902781565.1. Taxonomy (GTDB): domain Bacteria; phylum Bacillota; class Clostridia; order Oscillospirales; family Ruminococcaceae; genus YE71. The sequence continues at coordinate 11,503 of CACZJT010000013.1, read as the reverse complement.
GGACATGAGTATCTGGTTATCGTGCTGTCCGTGTATGGTCACGAGAAGGCTCCCCAGTTCCCTTATCGCCGAGATGTTGAAGCTGCGGGAATTTATACGTCCCGTGCTGCCCCCGTCCGAGCGTATCTCGCGGGAGAGGTAGAGCTTCCCGTCCTCGGGCTCGACCCCCAGCTCTTCGAGCTTTTCCAGCACCTGCGGCGTGAGCCCCGAGAAGCAGCCCGATATCACGGCTTTTTTCGCACCCGTCCGCACGATGTCCTTGGTGATGCGCTGTCCCAGCAGGGCGTTTATGCCGTTTATGAGAATGGACTTACCCGCGCCCGTTTCTCCCGTGAAAACGTTCAGGCTCTCGGTGAAGCTCACCGTCGCCTTCTCTATCACCGCGAGGTTTTCAATGTATATTTCTTCAAGCAAACAAGTCACCGCCTTGATAGAATAGACTTCCTCACGCTTCCGCGCCGATGATGTTCCCAAGCTCCCTCACGAGCCTTTCGGCGTCCCGCTCGGTGCGCATGAGAATAAATATCGTATCGTCCCCCGCGATAGTCCCCACCACGTTATGCAGCTCGGTGGAGTCGAGCTTTGCACAGATTGCCTGCGCCATGCCCGCGTTGCACTTTACCACCACCGTATTCATCGCGTAGTCCACCGACCTGACGCTCTCGGAGATCATCTTGAATATTAGCCCGCCGCTCTCGCTCATGACCTCTTTTTTCAGGGCGGGCACGGAATATCTCACCCTTCCGCCCTCCTGCACCTTTATGAGCGCAAGCTGTCTTATGTCCCGCGAAACCGTAGCCTGCGTGACGGCGAAGCCCTCCCGCATAAGAAGCTCGCAGAGGGCTTCCTGCGTTTCCACGGGCTGCTCCGACACAAGGCGGACTATCGCTTCCTGACGTTTGTTCTTCAATCAGATCACCTCTTGCTATCGGGAAAGCTGTTTGAGCGGGGTCATCAGCTTGCGGTTGAGCGTCCTGAAAAAACTGCCGCCCGTAAGGTCGATTATCCGCGTTTTGAGCTCCGAGCGCCTTATCTCTGCCACGTCCGCGGGGGAGAGCTTCGCTATCAGGTCGCCGTCCGCTGTCAGCGTGACGTGAGCCCCCTCCGCGCAGTGGCACTTGACCGAGACCACCGAATCGGGGGAGAACACCACCGTCCGCGAGAACAGCGTGTGGGCGCAGATCTGCGAGAACTCTATGCACTGCATATCGGGCTCTATTATGGGTCCCCCCGCCGAGAGGGAATACGCCGTTGAGCCCGTGGGGGTCGAGAAGATCACTCCGTCGGCGCGGAGCTCCGAAACCGTGCTCCCCGACTTTATCACCTGAAAATCGGCTATCTTGCAGTCCTCGCCCTTCATCAGCACCGCGTCGTTCAGCACGTCCGCGCTGACGGTGCTGCCGTCCTCTTTTATCACCCTGATGTTCAGCATCATGCGTTCGGTCATGCTGTATTCTCCGCGGCAGATGTAGCGGAGCCTGTATATCTCCTCCGCTTCGAGGGAAGCCATGAAGCCCAGCGTCCCGCAGTTTATGCCGAGGATAGGCTTATCGTATCTTGACGCAAGCCCCGCACAGCGCAGTATGGTGCCGTCGCCGCCCGTCACGACCACTACATCGCAGCGTGCGAAGCACTCCTCGGCGGGAAGATAGCTTATCTCCCCGCTCCTGCCGAAGGTCGGCTCGTATTCGCTGTCCATGAGTATCTTACATTCCTCGGACATCAGCACCTCGCAAGCCTGCTCGGTGCAGAGAAGGCTGTTGGGCTTTTTCAGATTCGGATAAACTAAGGCTGTCATTTACGCTTCTCCTGTTTTGCCGCCGAGAGCGCTTCCCCGACGATATGTCCGATGTCGAATGTGCGGGGGGGCTCCCCGTTCTTTTTGAGATAGGCGAGATATTCCGTGTTCCCGTCGCCCCCCGTTACGGGCGAGGGGCAGAGTCCCCGAAGTGAAAGCCCCTCCGCCGCAAAGAACGCCGTCAGCCGCTCCAGCACCTGTATGTGCTTCTTTTTGTCGCGGAGTATGCCGCCCTTGCCGAGGGCTTCCCTTCCCGCCTCGAACTGGGGCTTGATGAGGGCAACTATCTCCGCACCCTCGGGAAGCGCCGCCGCAAGCGGGGGAAGTATCATCGTGAGGGATATGAACGAGAGGTCGCAGCAGGCAAAGTCCGCGCCCTCTTCAAAGAAATCGGGAGGGAGGTAGCGCACGTTCACGCCCTCTCTGTTTATCACGCGGCTGTCCTCACGAAGCGCAGGCGCGAGCTGTCCGTGACCCACGTCCACCGCGTAGACCGCCGCCGCTCCCTTTTCGAGAAGCACCTGAGTGAAGCCCCCCGTGGAAGCGCCTATGTCCGCACAGCGCCGTCCGCTCACGTCTATGGGGAAGGCTTCAAAGGCTCCGAGGAGCTTCAGCGCTCCCCTGCCCACATAGTCCATGCCCTCCGACACCTCGACCTCGGCGCCATCGCGGACTTCCTCGGAGGGTTTTAAAGCAGCCCTGCCGCCGAGCTTTACCCTGCCGTCGGCTATGAGCTGCTTCGCCCTGGCACGGCTCGGAGCATAGCCGTGCTCTGTAAGATATACGTCAAGTCTTGCCATTTTCCGCGCGTCCCATTATCTTCGCCGCCATCTTCTCCGCCGAAAGCCCCAGTCCGTCCAGCAGCGACCCGCAGGCGCCGTGGGGGACGAAGCCGTGAACGGCTGTCCTGTCGCAGCGAACTCCCCTCGCTGCGTATTTCTCGCCTATCGAGCCGTATCCATAGCACTCCTCGAAGAAGTACACCTTATCGTAGCTTTTGAGCCTTTCGGTCAGCTCCTCCGAGAGCGGGAATATCCTCACGGGCTTGTATATGTCGAACTTAAAGCCCCGCTCTGCCGCGATCTCCCGCGCCTTTGCAAGCTCACCAAAGAGCCTGCCGTAGGTCACGGCGGCTATCCTTGCGCCCTCGGTCGTCATGCAGGTCATATCGGTGTCTGCCTCGCCCTCCGCAAGCTCCGCGCTCTCGCTGCCGCGGGGATATCTCACGGCGACCAGCCCTTTGTCCTCGTTCACCGCCTTGTCAAGGCAAAGCTCCAGCTCCCTGTAATTCGAGGGAGAATAGATCGTTATATCGGGAACGGTGGTGAGGAAAGGAATATCGAACAAGCCCTGGTGAGTCTCGCCGTCCTCGCCGACTATGCCCGCCCTGTCAACGCCGAGAATGGCGTGTACCCTCATGATGGCGAGGTCGTGCAGGAGCTGGTCGTAGCTTCTCTGCAAGAAGGTCGAATAGACCGCGAACACGGGTATCATGCCCGCCGCCGCAAGACCCCCGCAGAAGGTCGCGGCGTGCTGTTCGGCTATGCCCACGTCGAAGAACCTGTCGGGAATCTCCTTGTGGAAGTATTGCAGTCCCGTACCGAACTTCATGGCGGCTGTCACCGCGCAGATACGGCTGTCCTCATGGGCGAGCCTTACCAGCTCCCGCCCGAACACCGCCGACCAGCTGTCCTCGGGGACTACATCGGGATTTCCCGTGGAGAGGTCGAAGGCGCCCACGCCGTGATACCCTCCCGGATTCTCCTCGGCGGGGGGGTAGCCGTGACCCTTCTGTGTGTTCACCATGACGATAGTGGGACATTCGAGCGCCTTTGCCGCGCCAAGTCCCTTTTCAAGCTCCTCGATGTTGTGACCGTCGATGGGTCCCACGAACTCGAAGCCTAAGTCCTCGAACATGGTGCTGTGGAGTATCATGTCCTTGAATGCGTTTTTCGAGCTGCGGACGAACTTCTTTATGGACTGACCCACTAACGGCGTCCTGTCGAGGACGTTCTCCACCGCGTCTTTTGTCTTGTGGTAGGAGTCCTTGGTGCGGAGGGTCGCAAGGTATTTCGCGGTGGCGCCCACGCTCTTTGAAATGCTCATCTCGTTGTAATTCAGCACGATTATGAGCCTTGTTCCGCTCTTGCCCGCGTTATTGAGCCCCTCGAAGCTCTCGCCCCCCGTCAGAGCGCCGTCACCCAGCACCGCTACGGTGAAATGCTCATCGCCTTTCAGCTTCATGGCGGCGGCTATGCCGAGCGCCGCCGATACGGAGGTGGAGCTGTGACCGCTTATGAATGCGTCATGCTCCGATTCGTCGGGGCGGGGAAAGCCGCTCAGTCCGTCCTCGGTGCGGATAGTTCCGAACCGTCCCGCACGTCCCGTCAGGAGCTTATGGGTGTAAGCCTGATGACCCACGTCCCAGACTATCTTATCCGCGGGCGACTCGAAAACACGGTGAAGCGCAATGGTCAGCTCTACCGTGCCGAGGTTAGATGAAAGATGTCCGCCGTTCTTTGAAACGGTGGTTATGAGCGTCCTGCGTATCTGCCGCGCGAGCCGCCTGCATTCCTCGAAGCTGAGGTCTTTGAGCGCCGCGGGCAGATCCATTGACTCCAGGTCGAATTCTTCTTTTTTCAGTCCCATGATATGCCCCGCCGTCAGCTTCTTCTGCCGAGCATATCCTCGGTGAGCTCGCAAAGGAAGCCGCAGTCATCGAACTGTTTGAGCTTCATGACCGCAAGCTCCGTGAGCCTTTCGGCTTCCTGCTTCGCACCTTCAAGACCCAGTGCTGTCACGAAGGTGCTCTTGTTCTGCTCGCTGTCGCTGCCGATAGGCTTTCCGAGCTCCTCGAAGGAGCCCGTCACGTCGAGGATATCGTCAACGATCTGGAAAGCTCGTCCCATAGCGTCGGCATACTCCGCCGCCGCCTGTATCATATCGTATTTTCCCGCCAGCACAACGCCCATGACGCAGGCGGCTTCGATGAGCGCACCCGTCTTGTGGCGCTGTAAGATCATCAGCTCTTCGAGGGAAATGTCCTTATTTTCGGACTCGATGTCTATGACCTGTCCGCCTATCATGCCGTGAACGCCTATCGCCTTTGACAGCACCGATACGAGCATGACGGCGGTCTGCGCCGAGATAGTCCCCTCGGTGGCGGCGTCGGCTATGACCTCGAAGGCGAGGGTGTTGAGCGCGTCCCCCGCAAGGAGCGCCGTGGCTTCGCCAAACTGCTTGTGACAGCTGGGTCTGCCGCGCCTGTAGTCATCGTCGTCCATGCAGGGCAGGTCATCGTGTATCAGCGAGAAAGTGTGTATCAGCTCGATGGAGCAGGCAATGTCTATGATATCGGCGGCATTCCCCCCGCACATACGGCAGAACTCCATCATCAGCACGGGGCGCAGTCTTTTCCCCCCCGCCATCAGCGAATACCCCATCGCTTCCGCAACGCTCTCCCTGAGCGGGGGCTTGTCCTCCGTCAGCCTTGCGAGCGCCTTGTTCACATTATCGCAGTATACTTCAAGTGTAATACGTGATCTCTCGGTCATATCTCATCGTCCCTTAAAATTATTCCTGTGCGCCCTCGGCGGCGGTCACGGCGAGCTTTGCTTCGTTTATGGCGGCGCGGCATTTTTCGGTAAGCTCCGCGCCCTCCTTGTAAAGGGCTATGGACTCGCCCAGCGTCAGCGCACCGCCCTCGAGCTTTCCGACTATCTCTTCAAGACGCGCCATAGACTTCTCAAAATATTCAGCTTCGTTCATCGGAATGTTTCCTTTCACTGTTCGTTTATGTCAGTTTTGCCCGTCACCGTGACGGTAAGCCCGCTCCCGCGGAAGCGTATCGTCAGTTCATCGCCGACTCTCACGCTCTCCGCCGATGTCACGGGAGCGCCGTTCATGAGCGCTATGGCGTACCCGCGCTCCAGCACACGGTAGGGGTCGAGCGCCGCAAGCTCCGCCGTCAGCCTTTCGGTGCGGGAAGCCTGCTCGTTTATCAGCCTTTCGTAAGCCGTCCCCAGCCGCGAAGCGTTCCTCTCCAGCCGTCCTTCGTCAGTTTTCAGCCTGTCCGAAAGGGCGTTCTCAATGCGGACAGACAGCCTTTCCAGACGCTCCGACTCACGCTCCAGCCTGCCTGCGGGGGAAAGCCCCGCGAGCCTGTTCCCCAGTCCATCGAGCTTCCGTCCGAGGGCTTCGAGGTAATTCCGAAAGCCCCCCTCGATGCGGCTTTTCATCTCGTCCAGCGCCCCGATAAGCGCCCCAAACTCGGGAGCGCAGAGCTCCGCCGCCGCCGATGGGGTGGGTGCTCTCACATCGGCGGCGTAGTCAACGAGGGTGGTGTCCGTTTCGTGCCCCACCGCCGTGATGACAGGCGTGCGGCACGCGGCAACGGCTGCTGCCGCTTCCTCGGTGTTGAAGGGCATGAGGTCCTCATACGACCCTCCGCCGCGGGTGAGTATCAGCACGTCCGCGCCGCTCACATCGGCTTTTTTCAGGGCTTCGGCTATGGTAAGGTGCGCCCTCTCGCCCTGGACCTGCGCGGGGAATATCGTGACCTCGCCGACGGGGTAGCGCCTGCCGAGTATGTTCAGCACGTCCTGCAAAGCCGCGCCGCTCTGCGATGTGACCACCGCTATGCGCTTCGGCAGGGCTGGCAGGGGCTTCTTGCGGCTCTCGTCAAACAGTCCCTGCTTTGCGAGCTTTTCCTTTATCGCTTCGGTGCGCATGAAGGCTTCGCCTATGCCGAAGGGTGCTATCTCGCCCGCTATCAGCTGGTATACGCCGTTCGGCTCATAGACCTCAAGGCTCCCCGTCAGGAGCACCCTCATGCCGTTTTCTATCGGGAACCTCACCCTCGAAAGCTGACTGCGGAACATCACGCACCTTATCTGCGAGCCCTCCTCTTTGAGGGCGAAATAGGCGTGCCCCGACTTGAAATGCACCTTGAAGTCGGTGATCTCTCCCCGCACCGTCAGCCCCGAGAGCTTGATGTCGCTTTTGAGCTTCAGCGAGATATATCTGTTAAGCTGTGCCACGCCTATTATCCCGGGCATCAGATCAGTCCTTTCATGAATGCGGCATAGAGCGCCGTCCCCGCCGCGTTGTCGCAGGAGAACTGCGGCTCGGCGAAATATACATCATCTCTCTTTGAGAGCATTTCCGCTATCAGCCTGTCGCTCATGACGCCCCCCGCGTAAAGCACGGGCAGAGCGCCGTATCTCTCACGCGCCGCAGCGGTCAGGGCGTCTATGGCAGCCCCCACGGAGCGCAGGCAGAAAAGCGCGATATAACGCCTGTCCGCGCCCTCGTCAAAGAGCTTTCCGCACTTGTTTTCCAGACCCGAGAGCGAACACTCCATGCCTTTTACAGTGGGCTTGACGGCGATATTTTCACCGCACTCCATAGCGAGCTTTTCCAGCTCCGCGCCGCAGGGAAAATCGAGCCCCAGCATCACTCCGCAGCGGTCTATCGCCTGACCCGCTTTGAGGTCGTTCGAGCCGCCTATGCGCTCCACGCGCAGGAGCTTTTCTTCGTCATGCCCGCAAAGGAGCATATCGGTAGTCCCGCCGCTGACGTGAAAGGCGATGAAGTCACGCTCCTCACGCACGAGGTCAAGTTTGTCCGCCGAATACAGCGCCGCTAAGATATGACCCGTCTGGTGGGTGGTGGTGTAGTACGGAATTTCGGACACTTGCGATATTGCCCGCGCCGTGCCGACCCCCACGCAGAAGCAGGGCATATACGAGCCCTCACGGCAGGAGGGACGGTCGCTGACGCCAACGGCGCACACTCCGCCCGTTATCCCGAGCCGCTCTATCATCTGCGGGAGCAGTACGGTATGGTGGAACACCGCGTCAGACTGACGTATTCCCTTCTCTCCGCTCTTTACGGGCAGGAGCTGTCTCGCCTGTCTTAACTCCCCCGTGAGCGTATCAAAATACGCCGCCGAGCAGGTGTAGTTCGAGGTATCGAGCCCGAGTACCGCGCCGTCATTCATCGGTCTTTTCGCTCTTTTCGTTTTTCACCGAACGGGAATAAGCCCCGAGGACGCCGTTTACGAAAGCCACGTCCGCGTCCTGTGCGTACTTCTCCGAGATAGCCACCGCTTCGCTTATCGCCACGTTCACGGGGACGTTCTCGGCGTAGACAGCTTCATAGAGCGCAAGTCTCAGCACCGCAAGATTTATCTTTGCGATACGCGTGATGTTCCTTCTGGGCGAATAGCCCTCGATTATCCTGTCAAGCTCCTGAGCCTTTTCAGCCACCTTGCAGGCAAGCTCGCAGGAGCTTTCGCTTATGCGGATATTGCTGTCCTCGTCCCCGCATTCACGGGTTATCTCGAAGATATCCCTGATGTCGTCGTTCCTGAAAAGGCTCTCGAAATACAGAATGAAAGCGCCCTCTCTGCGCTCGCGCATAGCCTGCCTGAACGCGGGCTTTCCCTTGTTTTTATTATTTGCCACAATAACCTCCGGTAAACACAGACCCGCCGTTCAGACAGCGACGTCGAGGATATTCACATTGACCCTCGCCACCGTGAGCCCCAGCACGTTCTGCACCTGATCCTTTATGCTCTGCTGAACGTTCTCAGCGCACTCGACTGCGGAAGCCCCCTGATCGAGTATAACGCCCACCGCAACGGAAAGCACATCGCCGTCAAGTCTTATCTTCATCTTGCCGTGATTCTCCTTTGCGAAAAGCAGGCGCAGGGGGTTCTTTGCCGAACGCGCGATACCTCTCACGCCGTCAACGCCCTCGGCGGCGCGGGTTATCACCTTTGCGATAACGTCCTCGCTCACATAAAGGCAGCCGTCTATAGTCTTATTTGCGGTATCCTTATCCATAAAAACATCTTCCTTTCCAAAGCGTGTGGATACATATTTTTATAATTATACCACATTCCCGCCGTCAAGTCAATGACATTATATGAACAAATTTATTTTCGCAAAGTCAGATAGCAGTAGGTGCGCCCCTACTTTTGACCCCCGAAACGGTCTGCGTTATGTTCCCATACCTAAGAAAAAAGCAAAATATATGGGAATAACAGGAAATAACAAGTAGGCGGTATACGGTAGGTATACGGCAGAATCTCAATGTGCCGTATACCCAAAAAGCCTTGAAAATCAAGGGTTTCGGAGCATGGTAGTAGGCGTAGTAGGCACTTTTCATAACTTTTCTGAAAAAGGGTGTACGGGAAAAATATAGAAAGTATGGGAATTTTGCCTACTACCTTACTACAGTGAGCTAAAACGCTGTTATTACGTGGGGTTTTCACTTTACTGTCCAATAATTGTGACGTATACTTTTTAGTGACCGAACACTGAACTTGACTGTTCCCGCAAATAGTGGTATAATCATAGGGACACATTTGACGCAGGAAAAGAGGAACGCACTATGAAAAAACTTTTTCCCGAGATACCCTGTCTGCACGGAGAGCGCATCGTGCTGAAAGCCCTGACACGTAAGGACGCCCCCGCCCTGCGGGAGCTTACCGAAAGCGAGAACGTCTACCGCTGTCTGCCGACCTTTCTGTTTGAGAAGAGATATAAGGATATTAACACCGTCATCGACCGCCTTTACACCGAATGTCTTGACGATTCACTGATACTCGGCGTGTTCACGGACGGGGGGTTCTGCGGGCTCGCGGAGCTTTACGGCTACAGGGAGAACATCGCCAAGATAAGCATAGGCTACAGGCTCCTCGAAGCGTACTGGGGCAGGGGGTTAGCTTCCGAGACCGTGAGAGTGCTCACCGATCATCTGTACAGCAGGACGAACATCGGTATCATCACCGCCAGCACCATGCTCGAAAACGCGGCTTCCGCGAGGGTGCTGATAAAGAACGGCTTCGAGCTCGTGGCGCACGCCTCCCCCGAGGACTGGGGCTACCCCGAACCCACGCCCTCCGACAAATGGATAAAATGAGATATAACTATATTAAACCAAATCACCGCCGCAGACCCCATGCCTGCGGCGGTGGTTTTTATTCCTCATGTTTCATGATCGACGTCATAGATACGGATATTCTCGGCGGCGACGCTGACCTCTCCGAGAAGAATGTCCTTTATCTGCGCCGCCTGCGTGCGGATAAGACCCTCATCGGTCTGAACTACCACATTGGCGTTCTCCCCGTCAAGGTACACCACGCAGTCCTCGAAGCCCGCGGCTTTGATAAGGTTCTCGACCTTGCTCTCCTTCTCGATAAGGCTCGTCATGACGGCGGCTTCCTCGGCTGCTGCCTGCTGTTCCTCGGGGGAGCTGTCGCCGCCGTTCATTATGGTGCTTAGGGTCTGCACAGCCTTATCGCGGGAAGCTGTGCGGTTCATGCGAGCCTGTGCGAAGTAGTCGCTTGTATCGGAGGAAGGCGTTTCCTCCGCAGATACGAGCTGTGCGTCGCCGTAGTGGATATTCCTGCTCTCGACCTTGCCCGCCGACTTTATCCCGCCCGACGCGGACATGGCGTAGTTTATGTACACCGCCGTCCCCAGCACGAGGGTCATGCCCGCAAGCATTATCTGCTTTCTGCCGATAATGAGATTCAGCCTGCTTCTTTTCTGTTCTTTCATATAATTACCTCCAAAATAACTATTCTCTGTTCACTGTTCTCCGCTCCGCTCACGACATAGGTTCTACGCTTATGCGCGAGGGGGGTATGCCCAGCACCGCAGACACGGTGTTGAAGATACGCTCCCGAACGGTAGGGTCGGAAGCACCCACGCAGACCACCGCCGCGCCGCCGACCTGCGGGGAGAGTATCTTGCGCAGTACGGGAGCATCGCCGCTCATGACGGGTTCGCCTTTGCTTCGGCTGGATTCCTCGCCCGTGCGGGTGCTTCGGTCGATGTCGCTTTTTTCGGCGTAGACGTATTCCCGCGTACCCCCGAGGGTTATCATGACCTCTGCGTGCCCCGCGCCGCTTATCCCCGAGATGAGCTCCGAGAGCTGTTCTTCGAGGGAGAGCCTGTACCGTTCATCGTCGCCGAGGTCGGAGAGCTCCGTTTCCTCGGCAGGCTCGGAGCGCTTTCCGAAAGCGGGGAGCATATCCGAAAGAAGTATCAGCACTATCCCCGCGATACCCGCCGCGAATATGAGCCGAAGCCGTTTATCCTTATCGGTCAGCAGTTGTCTGAGCGTTGCCGTCAACTACCGTCACCTCCGTTTCGCAGTCCCCGAAAAGTTCCTCCGCGGCGGCGCGGGCGGGCTGAACCTCGTCCCCGCCGCCGACCACAATGAATACCTTTTCGGCTCTGACATAATTATATTCATCGAAGCCGCAGACTATTCCCGTTTCGGCGGCGTTTATCCCGAGTTCCGCGAGGCGTTCGTCAAGGCGCTGTCCGAGGGCGTATTCCGTATCGGCGAGGACGTGTTCCCCGTATTCCGAAGTACGGGAAGTATCGTTCGGGGCAAATTCCGAGATATCGAGGGAGAAACCTCCGTGAGCCCGAGCCGCCGTACAGACCACGAGCATAAGGGTACAGATAAGCCGCATTTCCCGCTGCATTTTGGCGGGAGAGAGCATTTTGACCCCTGCCCCGAGAACGGCGCACATACAGGCGGTATATATCAGATCGAGCATAAAGACCTCCGAAAATCATAATCTGTAAGGCTGACCGTACTGCACAAACCGATGTAGGGCGGGGCGGCACAACTGCGTTGGTGCAGCTCCCGCCCTTTGACCCGAACAACGTTACATTGTTT
>CACZJT010000012.1 GCA_902781565.1 uncultured Ruminococcus sp. | reverse complement strand
ACGTATGATCGACGGCACGTATTACAGCATCAGCAAAAAGCATACCGACCTGTACCTCGCCGAGTATTGCTATAGGTTCAATAGGAGAAGTCTTGGCGAGCAGAATTACGAAAACCTTCTCGCAGCGATGGTACAGTAAGTGGCAGATTCTGGGAGTTTTGGGCAGTTTGGTTGGGTGGTGAGGGAAAGGGATAACCATAATCTATATTATACCACATTGTCTAACAAAAGGGTAGCATTTCAGTCGCAAAGGCTCGGGGGGCTTTTTGCGCAATAGAAAAAGCCCACCCGACGACCGCGGACAGACCTTCTCTTGTCTCTTTTTAGAAATGGTCCATTCTCCGCGCGTATTATAATACTACGCCGAGGCGGGTTGTCAAGTACTATTTTTTGACATATTGGGCTTGTAATACATCAGAAAGTACCTTTGTGTCGAAGAATTCTCACCAAGGGGCTGTTTTATATTGAAAACTCGGGGGAGATCGAATGCTGTTTCGTGTCGAAAAAAGTGTCGAAACGGGCTAAAAACCGTTTTGGATCGGTAAATATAGCTTGATTTTCATAAATCATATATTAAGTAAAACCAATAAAAAAGCGCTATTACGCGGATTCCGCATAATAACGCAGTTTTTAAAAAGTCGAGGTGACGGGATTCGAACCCACGGCCTCTTCGTCCCGAACGAAGCGCTCTACCAAACTGAGCCACACCTCGGTCACGTACCCGACCATGTATCGGGCACGTTTACCACAAAATTTATTATACCACAATTTCGTTCCGCTGTCAATAGCAGATAAAATATTTTAATTATCTGACTGATTCATTGAATTGTAATAATTACACATAGCCAACAACGTCTTTGTCGATGATCTGACCCGTGGCGGCGTTGATCCTGTACTCGCAGACGTATTCGGTGGAGATATCCTCGTTGACGGTCGGTTCGATATAGTTAAACTTCACGATGTAATAGGGCTGCTCTCCGTCGTCCTCGATAAGCTCCGCGCCGACCTTGTGTACGGTCTGCCCCTCGACCTCCTCAGCCTTAACATCTTCGAGCGTGATCCCGCAGTCGGCAAGGGCGATCTCTATGGCGCGGTCGCTGTCAAATGCAATGTCTATCCATTTCGTTGCTTCGCCGATGATCGTTTTCGCCGACTCGCTGTCACAGTAGTAAGAAGCCTTGTCGCTGTGGTCTTTTTCGATGTAAAGGCTCGAAAAAGCGTCGGGAAACTCTATCGTCGGTTCGTTCCACTGCGGCTGAACTCTGTAGAAATGATCGTTATGTTTGAAGGCTAACATCAATCCTCCGCCCGCAGCGATCATCGGCTGTGGGGCTTTGTTTTCATCGTTCTCGATCCTGTCAACGATGTCGGTGATCGTCCGAACGGAATCCTCGTCTCTTATCTGCCATGTTTCGAGCGTTCCGTTCATTTGAACGCCATGCTCCGCAGTTATTACAGTAGTCGGCTCGGTCTCCGAAGTGTCCGATTTCTCGGACTGTCTGCACGGCAGGGTGTGACCCTCGGGAACGGTGGGCGCGATAAGCGCGTCAAGCTCCGCTATAGTCTCATCGGGCAGGCTGTACTCATAGCCTTGTATCGTGACATTAGGCTCGCGCTCGATATGCTCAATAAAATACATAGCTTCATAGTTATCGCCGTCGGTCTTGATGATGTAGCCGTCCGAACCGCCGTGAGGTACATAGCTCCCCGTGAACAGATAACTGTTCTTGACCTCCTCGATCTCGCGGAGCTTCCCGGCTATCGCCTTTACCGTGTCGGGTTCGTCGATACTGTAGGAATACGGCTCGTTCTCCGTCCACGAAACGGTCAGCTCGCTCACATCATCGAGGAAAAGCGCGTCTGTCTGCCGCACGTCAAAAAGCGTGCCGTCGTAGGAAATGAAGCCCTCGTAAGCGTGGTACTTCGTTTTCACATCGAACTTATACCCGCCTATCGTCAGCTCCTCGGGACAATATATCTGCTCCGAGGGCGTAAGCCCAGCCGCGAGCACGTTCTCCTCGTCGATATGCGACTCGCGGAATATCTGTTCCTGCGCGGGATTTACCCAAAAGTAGGGCGCTTCTTCGCCGTTTATCCTGTACGAGATTGGGGACACTTGTTTTCCGTCAAGTGTCACGGAGTAATTGTACTGCTCGCCGCTTTTGGTAACGATGTTCACGATGTAGCAGTCATTGTACGCATCCTCGAACACGTCGTGGGCTTCAAACTTCTCCAATGTGCTGCTGACAGCCGCGACCTGCTCCTCCGAACGTCCCGACGCTTCAAGCACTTTTTTATATGCGATGTACTCGTTCATATATTCCTTATTCTGTCCCGAACTCGGGACAATTACTTCTTCGGGAGCGGCAGTTGAAACAGTGGTCTGCGTGACCGTTTCGGAGCTGTCCTCCGTCTCCGCGGCGGGAGAGGTCTTTATTCCTCCGCCAAAAAGCACAGCCGCCCACGCGCCCAGCGCTATGACTGCGACAGCCGCCGCGACTATCTTACCCTTGTGACTGATGTCCGATAATTCGGACTTGTTTTCTGTAGGCTCTATGTTATCTCTTTTGTTCATGATGATACCTCCGTTTCCGATAACGGGAGGGTCGTTGTCCGAATTTTCGGACTGTATCTCTGCCGCCGCCCGCTCGAAAAGCCGCTCGATCACCTCGGGCTCGGGGGTCATTTTGTCGTGCATTGCGGCGAATATATCGTTATTATTCATCAAAATACTCACCCTCCAATTGTTTCCTCAATCTCTTTCGCGCTCTGTGGAGCCTTGTAAGTACGGCGCCTTCGCTTATCCGAAGCACCCGCGCGACCTCGCCCGCGGGCATATTTTCAAAGTAATACAGGTAAACGGGGAGCCTGTACCGTTCGGGAAGCGCCTTCACCGCCGAAAAAACCGCCCGCTCCCGCTCGTTGGTGAAGATGTCCTCGGCGCGTTCGGGGAGGTCGTCGGGGGGCAGCTTCTCAACGCGGGTGTTCCAGATCGAAAGCCTGTATCGGCGAGAAAGGTTCACCGCCGTTCTCGCGAGCCACGCGCGGCGCTCCTCCTCGCACCCGAATTCCAGATCGCCGAGCCTGCGGAAGTAGAGCAGGAACACCTCCTGAAATACGTCGTCCGCATCGGCGCGGCTGCCGCCGTTCAGCTCGTGGAGTGCTATGCCGTACACCAGCCGCGTGTACAGTCCCACCGCCCTCCGCAGCTCCGCGGAGCGCTGTTCATCGTTCATATGCATATGTTCTCGCACCTCCCGCTAATATATCTCCGCAGAGCCTTCCGACCTTACAATATCGGGCTGTATCATTTGAATTTCGTATGAATAACCAAATTGAGTCAACTACTTTTGTGAACTTTTAATAATGGGGCGATATATACATTATAACACAAAGCTCCCGCACAGGTCAATATCTGACCCGCGCGGGAGGTGTTTCCGAAAAAGGTACAATTTATTGTACTTTTTCACTTAACAGAATAGTGGATAAAATACTCACATAGCAAGCGTCCCGTCCTCGCTTTCGAGCAGTATCAGTATCTGCTCCTCGCGGGCAGTCCGCGCGTTAATATAGACGAGGATATTGCGGTCGTCCTCGGTCTTGCAGCGGTATTCGTAGCAGTAGGCTTCGCCGCCGCCCTCGGTGGGGATAAGCGCCTTGCCGCTGGACTTGCATTCGAGATACGGCGACAGCAGCTTCGCACACTCCTTCACCGATATGACCTTTTCGGGGAAGCTGCGCTTGCGGTGGTTTACGAGGTAGCCCATAGAGTCCCACCCCAGCACATCGCCGTCCTCCAGCGATACCGAGACCTTCATGAGGTCGGTGTAGCAGGTCACATCGTCGATGGAGTAAGCGAGGTTCACGGTCACGGTGTTCTGCAATCTCTCGAAATAGGTCACTTTCATATTTTTAAAGCCGTTGTCCTCGACGAACTTTTTCGCTATCTCGACGGCTTCCTCGACTGTGAGCTTCGCGGACTGCGGCTGAACGTTCTTGATAAAATATGAAATATATCCGCCTTGCTTTGTGACCGCACAGCTCACGGTATTCTCACGGTCGGAAAACACGCGACAGGGGAGTTTTCCCTCCTGCTCCGTGATGTCCGTAAGCACGTTCGAGGAGATATTCAGCACCGAGCAGGCGCGCTCGAGGGCTTTTGTCTTGCTTATGGGTTCTGCGTTCTTGGTCATGAGCGGTTCCTTCTGCATGATGTGGTCGGAGAAAGGTCCGTCATAGATGAGCGTCGGGTAGGAGCTGAACCCTTTCTCGAACTCCGTGAAGCCCTCGGTGATGTCGGGAACATCGTTACTCATATCACTATCCGAAACCGAGGAAATACTTATCTCCCCGCTCGAGACCGCACGCTCAAGCTCCCACGCCCTGTCCGAGAGCTTTTGAGCGTAGTCTTTGAGCTGTTTCAGATTCTTGTAATCCTCTTCTTTCAATCCTCCGTCTGCGGTCTTGTCGGCGAGGGCTTTTGCGTAGCTCCCGACCTGAGACAGAAACTTGTAGGTGTTCTCCAGCGACATCTCCTTCATCGGCAGCCGCGAGATCGACTGCTTCGCGGTGGAGGCTTCGTTGAACAGTTTGTTCGCAAGTATCTCCTGCTGTCTCGACGTCCCCGAGCAGAGCTGTTTTTCGAGGGTGTTGTTGATGTTGTCAGCCGCCGCCGAAAGGTCTTCGAGGGCGCGGGCATAGCTGTTTTGTATCAGTATCTCCCGCCTGCGGTTCTGATCCATGAGCCTGATGTTCCTCGCCAGCAGCAGCACGATTGCCGCCGCAAGGAACAGTATAATACGTATCCTTGTTCTTCTCTTCGGTTTCATTTTATCTTATTCCTCCGATATTCTACCGTACAGCTTTCGGTACTTTCTTATCTTTGGATATAATGCCCCGATATTTTGCGATTATTCTTTTTTTAAAGAAAATGAACCGCGGCGATCGCAGGGCAATTAAGTTTTGTCATTTGTATTTTTCGATGATCCATACCTGCGAGCTGTCACCCGGGACAAGCTCACCGAGGGTCGGCGATCTTCTCTTGCCGCTGACCGTGCAGCTGTAGCCCTTGCCCATGGTCAGTCTGAAACGGTTCTTTCCCAGCGCCGCCGCGCGGAGCATACCCTCGTTCTTACCCTCGGAAGGCTTGATGAAGCTCTTAAGATCGGCGGCAAGAATGTTCCCGTCCGCGGCTTTAAGGTCGAAAGCTCCGATCTCGTTCATGATGAGTGTGAAGCGCTGTTCGTCGGAGTGATCGGGCTTCGCGAGGACTGCGCCCTTTTTCGTCTGCGTCAGGTACAGTCCCGTGTATTCGTTTTTGATACCGTAGACCCCGCCGTGGGTCAGATAGCCCGTGTTCTCGCCGTTTATGTCATCGTAAAAACGTATCAGCACCGCCGCCGCGTTCTGCGCCGCCAGCGGCACCAGCGCTTTTGCCGCCTTGTCGAAGGCGCTGTCATCAAGGGAGGATATCTGCGGGGCGTACCTGTTCGATTCCGCCGCCAGCTTGTTGAGGGGGGCTTCAAAGCTGTCCTCCGAATAGGCTTTTATGAGCCGTTTGTCAAAATCGTTAGGGGAAAATTTTTTGGACGTTTCGGAAGCCCGCTTCTCGAACATATAATGCACGTTATTGCTGCTCTCGATGTATCTTATGCCCGCCGAATGCGGAACGGCGGCGATGTCCTCGACGAAATGCAGCGCCCGTCCGAGAACGTACATCGCCTGCTCCGTCCTGCCGCTTTTGTAAAGCCCCAGCGCCGAGGTGTAGTTTTCCTCGAAGCTCGTTCGGGCGCTCTTGCTGTATTTTCCGAGCCTGTTTTTGAGATACCCGCCCTTCGCGGCGGCAGCTCTGCCCCTTATATCGCCCGCCACATAGTAGTGAGTCCCCGCGCCCTTGTCGGGGTCGCCTTCATCGTCGGGAGCCTTTGAGCCGCGTACCAGCTCATCGGAGTATGGTTTGTAGAATGCCGTCAGCTTGTGCCTTTTATCGGCTTCGAGTCTTTTGAGGGCGAACAAGGTTATCTGCTCATGGGTCTGGCTCCACCAGGCGTGAGCCTTTAAGGGGCGAAGCACCCTGTATGCAGCCGCGGCGCAAACTCCCGCAGCCATAAGTATCATTGATCGTTTCATAGGTCATTACCTCCGTGCGTTATCTTTGTACCTTATTATAACATTTTACGCGGCGGCTGTCAACTCGGTGTTTTTTGTCTGCTATTGAATTATTTGTTCGTATATGTTATAATAGTATCGTAAGCACATTATCGCGTATGAAGAAAGGAGAGAACGATATGAGATTTATACATCTTGCCGACCTTCATCTCGGCAGGCGCGTCAGCGGTTTTTCGCTGATCGAGGATCAGGAGCATATCCTTGATACTATCGAACAGATGATAGCCGAGGAAAAGCCCGACGCTGTTATCATCGCGGGGGACGTCTACGACAAGCTGTCGCCACCTGTTGAAGCTGTTAGAATGCTCGACAGGTTCCTGACGGGTCTTTCGGAAAGCGGAATACCGACCTTTATAATAGCGGGGAACCACGATTCCCCCGAGCGCATAGCTTTCGGAGCGCAGCTCATGAACAAGAGCGGCATACACTTTTCGCCCGTGTACGAGGGCAGGGCTGAAAAGTTCACGCTGACGGACGAGTTCGGCGATGTGGATATATACCTCCTGCCATATCTGCGCCCCGCGGAGGTGAGGAGATTTTTCCCCGATGCGGATATCCCCGACACCGAAGCGGCTGTAAGGACGGCTATCGGGGCTATGGACATCGACAAGTCAAAGCGGAACATCATCGTTTCCCACCAGTTCGTCGCAGGGGGAACACAGAGCGATTCTGAGCGTGGCGCGGTAGGCGGCACAGATGAGGTGTCTGCCGAGGTGTACGGTGACTTCGATTACGCCGCTCTCGGACATCTCCACAAGCCCCAGGCGGTGGGACGTAATATACGCTACGGCGGAACTCCGCTCAAATACTCTGTCTCTGAACAAGATCACAGGAAATGCCTGACCGTCTGCGAGCTGGGCGGAAAGGGGAGCGATGTAAAAGTGACCCTCCGCGAGCTCGTCCCCCTTAACGATATGTACGAGCTTGAGGGCGCTTTCGATGAGCTGGTCAAGCGCGAGTCGGAGGACTATGTTCTTATCAGACTGACTGACAGCACCCGTGTCCCCGACGCACAGAAACGCCTGCGGGAGCAGTATCATCACCTTATGGGGGTAAAGTACCGCGCCGACAGCGAGCGCGGCGAGGTCGAGCTGAGCGAGGAAACTCCCGTTGTTCCCGATAACAGACAGGAGCTTTTCGCAAAATTTTTCGCCGAAGCAAACGGCAAGGAGATGACCCCCGAACAGAGCGCGTATATGAACGCTCTTATTAACAGGATATGGAATGAGGAGGGCTGAGAATGAGACCGTTAAGACTTAAAATGCAGGCATTCGGACCCTACATAGACGAGTGCGAGATAGATTTTACAGAGTTCGGCGACAGGGGGCTCTACCTCATCACGGGCAACACGGGAGCAGGCAAGACTACGATATTCGATGCCATGACCTTTGCCCTTTACGGTGAGCTCAGCGGACAGGACCGTGAAGGAAAAATGATGCGCTCGAAGTATGCAGACCCTTCAAGCGAGACTTATGTGGAGTTTGAGTTTGAGTGCCGCGGAAAGATTTACAGGGTTCGCAGGAGCCCCGCTTATACGAGGGCGAAGAAAAAGGGCGAGGGAATGACCGAGTCCGCCGCAGCGGCCTTGCTCACACTTCCCGACGGTCATACCACCAACCGCGATGTTAATGATCTGATAAAAAATGAGATAATACAGCTTTCCGCCGACCAGTTCAGACAGACAGTCATGATAGCCCAGGGGGACTACCTGAAGCTGCTGCTGGCAACGACCAATGAGCGTATCGACCTTCTCAGGACGCTTTTTGGTACCGAGAAATACGATCGGCTCAGAAGGGCTCTGACCGAGGAAAAGAAGAAGCTGTCAGACAGGCGTGAGGATATCAAGAAGGAGATAGTCCACGATGCGGGCTACATCAAATTCGAGGACGAGCCTTCGTACAGGAAAAAGGCGTCGGAGCTTGCGGACGCCGCAAATACGGGACTTCTTGCGCACATGGTGGATAAGCTTACAGAGCTTGGGAAGCTGCGCCGCGAACAGCTGAAAGCGGACAAAAAGACCCTTGCCGCCGAGTATGAAGCCGCAGTAAAGAGCTGGCAGCACACCAAGGACAGCAGCAAGCGCCTGAATGATGCGAGGCTGTCCGCAGAGAAGTACGGGGCGGAAGCCGAAGCCTGTGAGAAGAGAGCCGCCGACCTCCATGCCGACATGGAAAAGCTCGGTGCGGAACGGGAAAAGCTGCAAGCGGAGAAGAAGTCCCTGGAAGGTGTTCGGGCGGAGCTCGTGGGATGTAAGGCGGAGCTTGAAAAGGCTTCGGAAGCACTCTCGGACGCTAAGGCTCTCTGTGAAAGAGCGGAGCAGCTTGCCGAGGTCCGCAGGATCGCCGAACAGAAGCGCGAGATTTGCGCACGCCGCGAAGCGGAAAAGGAGGAGCTTGCCCGCAGGCAGTCGGAGCTTTCCGCGCAGACCGAAGCCCTCCGAAAGCGTGCCGCGGAGCTTGACGGGGAGCAGGCTGTCAGCGAAAAGCTGATGAGCAGGAAAGAGGACACTGACAAGCGCGTGAGAGCCCTCACGGAGTTGACAGAGGACTGCAATGAGCTTGACAAAAAGCTCGTCATGCTGAAAAAGGCGCAGTCGGAGCTTGAAGCTGCTGACAGGGTCTACAGGGAGAAAGACCGCGCCTATGAGGAGCTTGAAAGCAGCTTCATAATGGGTCAGGCGGGCATACTTGCCTCGGAGCTGAAGGAGGGCGAGATGTGCCCCGTTTGCGGCTCGGTACATCACCCGAAGCCCGCCGCTTTGGGCGGGAGTGTCCCCACGCAGGCAGAGGTCAACAAGGCGAAGGCTGTCCGCGACAAAGCTGAAAAAGCCCGCTCCGCCGCAGGCAGCGCGGCAAATGCTCTAAAAGGCGCTTACGACACCGCAGAAGCGGCGCTCATAAAAAAAGCCGATGAGCTCATCGGCGGTCATGAGGACATAGCGACAGGTGCCCGCCTGCAAATGATGAAGTGCGGCGAGGAGTTGGCGGCGCTCGAAAAGAAAATGCAGGCTTGCAGGGCGCTCATAAAGGAGCGCGGAGAAAAGCTGGAGCTTGCGGAAAAAAATGCCGATGAGCTGAAAAAGCTCGCCGAAAAAGCCGAGAAAGCCGCAAGGCTCATCGCCGAATCCCAGAAGGAAAAGGGCGAGGCCGAGGGAAAATGCGTTCAGCTCGAAAAAACGCTCTCCGAGGAATTTGAGAAGCGCTTCGGCGACCCCTCTGCGGAAAACGCGGAGACAAAGGCGGCGGAGCTTGCCGCCCGCGCGAAGTCGGCTTACGAAGCTGCCGAAAAAGCCGTTATCGAAGCAGAAAAGCGCTGTGAACGTGCCGAAGAAGCAGAAAAAGAGCTGGAAAAACTCACTCTGCGTGAGCGTGAGGATTCCGAAAAGCTGAACAAGGTCATGACCGAAACAGCCGCCGCGGAGGGTGCCCGCAGGGAAAAGCTCTCGGAGATAGAAAAGCTCCTCGCCGACCCCGCGTTCGACGGTACGGAGGAGGAGCTCTCCGAAAAGGAAAAGGCTGTCAAGGAGCTCGAAAAGCGCAGGAATACCGTTGAAGCGGAGCTGGGCAGCGCCGAGAACCGCATCGCCGACAACAAAAAGTCTGCGGCGGCTATCAGGAAGAACGGTGCAGAGCTTGCAGAGGCGGAAAAGGAGTACGCTATGGTGGAGGAGCTTGAAAGGACAGCTTCGGGTCATGTGGGAGGTCAGGATATGATATCCTTCGAGACCTACGTATTGCAGAAGAATTTCAGCGGAATGGTGGCTCACGCCAACCGTCTGCTGTTCAAGATGACTGACGAGCATTACACCCTCTCCGCGGCGGTGCAGGGGAAAAGGAGCCAAAGCGCGGGACTGGACCTCATGCTGACAGACCACTGGAACGACAGCACACGCGACGTCAGGACGCTTTCGGGAGGGGAGTCCTTCCTTGCGGCGCTCTCGCTGGCGCTGGGGCTTGCGGAGGAGGTGCAGTCGGACAAGGGCGGCGTTCAGCTTGATTCCATGTTCGTAGACGAGGGCTTCGGCTCTCTTGACGAGGAATCCCTCGACTTGGTGATGAACGCCCTTGACGAGCTGGCACGCGGTGACGGGAGCAGGCTTATAGGCATAATAAGTCACGTTGAGGAGCTGAAAAAGCGTATCGACGATCGTATCATCATCACGAAAGATCCCACCAAGGGCAGCAGCGCCGTGGTGAGCTGTTAAGCACATGGTGTTGCAGGAAATATTTTCCACATACACTTGACGGCGGCGGGATTTTGTGATATAATTGTAAAGCGCCCGTCACGGCGCCTATCAAAAGAGCAAAGGGGTCAATAGAATGAACGCCGAAACGCTTATCAGCAATTACACAGAGGAACATATCATAGACCGCGGGGAAATGCTCGAGATACTTGCGCTTTCCGATGACAAGCTCCCGCAGCTCGTCGCGGCAGCCGAAAAGCTTCGCAGGAAGTACAAGGGAAACAAGATACATATACAGCTCCTTACCAATGCAAGGAGTGGCAACTGCTCCCAGGACTGCGCCTACTGCGCACAGTCCTGCCGCTCGACTGCGGAGATAGAGAAGTACAGCCGCGTTTCCGATGAGCGCCTTTACTGGGACGATGAGATAGTCCGCGGGAACGGGCTCGCAAGGCACTGTATCGGGCTCAGCGGCATACGTTTTTCCGATGAGGAGATAGCCGACCTTGCCGACCGTATCAGGGTCATGAAGAAGAACGGCACACACATCTGCTGCTCTATCGGATTCCTCACCGAGAAGCAGGCGCGTATGCTGCGGGACGCGGGGCTTGACAGGATAAACCACAACCTCAACAGCGGACGGGAGTTCTATCCGAAGATATGCTCCACCCACACCTATGAACAGCGGCTCGAAAACCTGCGTATGCTGAAAGAGGTGGGCTTTGAGCTATGCTGCGGAGGTATAATCGGCATGGGCGAGACCGACAGCGACATCGCCGATATGCTCACGGACGTCCGCGGGATATCCCCCGAATCGGTGCCAATCAACTTCCTTCTGCACATAAAGGGCACACGCCTCGGCGAGAACACGCCTCCACGTCTTACAGCGGAGAAGTGCCTGAAAGTTCTGTGTCTTGCAAGGCTCATGCTCCCGAAGGCTGATATCCGCTGTGCCGCGGGCAGGGAGGTCTACTTTAAGGGCAGGGAAGACCTGCTGTTCAGGGTCGTGGACTCCATTTTCGCGGAGGGCTATCTGACCGAATCGGGGCAGGGCATAAAGGACACCATCGCCCTCATAGAGGGTCTGGGCTACGACGCTTCGATAGACGGCACCGAGGAGAAGAACTGATATCATGGCTGAAAAAGGCATATCCCGAATAATGGGATATGCCTTCATTGTTACATCTTCGGTTCATTTCGTGTGAGAGTACGGGGTTTGTTCAGTTCCCGTTCGAGCTGTCTGTGCTGCTCTCTGCCCCTTACGGCTTTTTCCTTGTTGACGGCGACCTGCTTCGCGCTGTTGGAAAGCTCCCCCAGCAGCAGCTTCCCGTCCCCTGCCATGACCTTTTTTTGGAAGGCGTCAAGCTGGGCTGGCGTCCTGATGCTGTTCATCATGAGCCCGAAATCATCACGCTTTTTCAGCGCTTCGGCGTTTCGACTGATAGTTTCGGGAGACATACTCGCCTTTGTGAGAGCGTTCATCTTCTCCTCGGAGAGCTTGGTGCGGGGGTCGTTCTTGACCTTCTCCAGCGAATCGGCGGTGGTGTTCACCACTATCATGCAAGCCGCAAGATCGGCAAGGGCTTCCTTCCGCGCTTCAAGGTCGGAAAGTCTTTCTCTTCCGCTCCCGAGCCTTTCGGCGTACTGCTTCTCGGCGCTTTCGAGCCTTCTTTCTCTAAGCTCCTCAACGTCCGCGCTTCTTTTTTGCTTTTCCTCGCGGCGGGGAGTTCTTTCACCTCTCTTTCCGATGCGCCTTTCGGGGCTTTCGCGCTTCCTTGCGTCCATAGCGAGCAGCTTATTGTCAAGGGTGGTCACCGCGTCCAGCATGATATTGCTTGCCGCCTGCATAGTTTCCACCGCAAGTACAGTCTCTGCGCCAAGCTCCTTGTTCTCGGCTTTTTCCTTCATCTTGCTGTCAATGAAAGCATCGGCGCTTTTTTTGGCTTCGAGAGCTTTGTAACGTGCGTTTTCTATGGCTTCACGCTGTTTCTTTTCGTTGTTCTGCTTTTCGAGTTCGTCAGCCCTCTTGCCGAGCCGCTGAAAGCCTTCCATAGCATCGACTGCACTGTTAAGTTCCTTATCCGTGCCGTTTTTGTTCCTGACGTTCTTTGCGAGTCTTAACGCTTCCGAGACACGCCTTGCGGGGGGCTCTTTCAGGAGCTTCAGCTCGGTCATAGAGGGAAGCCCCTCGAACCTCAAACCGTCGCCGTCGGGTTCGCAGGTGACGTCCGAATACCTGCCTTCGATGACCCGCTCTGCGACCTCCGAAGCAAGCTCGGGCTCGTTGCCGAGGAACTGTACTATATCGAGGTCGGACGCAGCCTGAACGCTGTCCTTCATAGCGATGATACGCTTGCCCTCGTCAAGCCCCACCCACTGAGTATAGGGAAGCCGCGGATCGTTCTTCTGAACGGCGGCGAGCGCCTTCACCCCCGCATTCAAAGCCGCGCGGCTCCCGATGAGCGTCCCGAGACTGCTCCTTATCTTATCGGGGCTTGCGGAAGCGATAGTCTTTGGGGTGATGCTGCCGATACGGTCGGCTGATGCCGCGAACATATCGAGGGGAGTTATCTTTTTTGAATCGCAGTAGTCCTCAAAGGTCGCCACCCTGCCGTCGGTCTCGCGGGCGGCGACGTCGGCTATCTCTCTGCCGAAGCGCTTTTGGGTCTTTCCCATTTTCGATATGATACTCCCCAGCTCCACCATAGCGGTGAGATCCTTGCTGTCAAGCACATCGGGGGAGGAGAAGTCCACCCTTGAAGCCCGTCTGTTTATGTCGTTGTCTATAGCCTGTCTGCCGTTGTATATCGCTTCGGCGATCTGTCTGTCAGCGGTATCCGAGCCGCTGTTCAGAGCCTTCGTGATCTTGGCGTATGTCCTGCTTTTGGCGGCGGGGAGCATTTTCGGATCGAGGATATCGTCTATGCGATACCCCTCCGCCGCGAGGGAATATATGCTTATCTCTACGGCTTCGGGATCGGCATTACGCCTGTCCCCTGCGAACATCTCCGAATTCTTTTTCATGCGCTGTGAGAACGCTTTTCTGTTGAACAAGGCGTTTTTCTTTTTCATGTTTTTCATGATAATGCCCTCTTTTCCTGCACAGTCATGCTTTTTATCTTTCTGACAGTAATACCCCCGTTTATGCCGTGAGGGTGCAGGGCTCGGAAAAATCATTCGGTTATCGGAAATTAAGTATTTTTATCAAATTGTTAATCGGTTGGTTTTGATCAAAACAATTTACATTTGTTAATATTTCAAACTTTTGCCATTTGTTATTCATTAAATAATCACATAAGTTGTGTATAATTATAAACCATAAGATGTCATGTTGAATTAAACTGTACATCATTATCACATTATTATAAGGAGCAAGAATATGAAAACAAATACCGAAAACAATACGCTCACCATCTTCCTTGAGGGAAGGATAGATACCAACAACGCCGCTCAGACCGAAAAGGATATCTTCGCGGCGGTGGGGGACAGGAAGGAAAACATCGTCATTGATGCGGAAGCACTCGAATACATATCCAGCGCAGGACTGCGTGTGCTGATGAAGCTCCGAAAGACCATGAAGGCCCCGCTCCCGATGATAAACGTTTCCCGCGAGATATATGATATCCTCGAAACCACGGGTTTTACCGAGCTTCTTGATGTATCGAAGGCTCTGCGCAGGCTAAGCATTGAGGGCTGCGAACAGATAGCCGCAGGCGGTCAGGGCAAGGTATACCGCGTCGATGATGAGACTATCGTGAAGGTGTTCTGCAACGGCGGGAACATTCCACTTTCTTACGTCAGGGAGGAGCTTGACAACGCCAAAGCCGCTTTTGTCGCGGGCGTGCCTACCGCTATATCCTTTGATACGGTGAAATGCGGGGAGTATTACGGTATAGTCTATGAGATGATAGACTCAAAGACCCTCTCAAAAGCCATCACCGACGAGCCGCAGAATATAGAGATGTATGCGGAAAAATACGCCGCATTTATCAAGGGATTTCAGGCGATACACGTTCCCGACGGTAAATTCAAGCAGTCGAGGGATATCTACAACAGCAAGATCGAAGCGCTGAAAAGCTGGATAACCGAGGAGGAGCTTGCGGTGATGCACGAGATAGCCGACAGTATCCCCCTTACCGATACGCTGATACACGGCGACCCTCATTCGGGCAATATCATGATAAGGGACGGCGAGCTGATGTTCATTGATATGACAGAGGTCTGCTACGGTCCCGCGATACTTGACATCGGTGCTATATTCAGAGATCTTATCTCCGCCGCACAGAACACCCCCGAGGCTTGCGAACAGAGCATGGGTATATCCGCACAGCTTTCCGCGCAGCTTGGACAGCTTTTCTTTGCGAAGTATTCGGGGATAAGCGACCCCGCACAGCTTGGGGAATACCTGAAAGCCGCAGGGCTTGCTTCTGCCTTCAATATCGGTGCGAACATCGGCGCCTACGCCCTTGTGAACGAAATGGCAAGAAAGAAAATGCCGGGCGTTGTCGAAAGACTTATCCGCGGCGTTATCATTCCCAATAATGACGCTCTGAAATATCTGCTCTCCGCAAAGTAAACGAAGCATTCCCCGTCCGCTCCGGTAAAGAGAAGGGCGGGGTTTTTTGTTCTTTCATGAGAATTTATGGAATTTTAAGGATTTAATATAATTATATACTAAAATCGTCTTGACAAATATAGACTAAATATGATATAATATATAAGTATGCTGAAACATAATGCATATAATCAAGTATAAAGGAAGAAAGCGAATGAACACCAAGACCCTGATGTATATAGTCAAAAGACTATTGCTCGCCATTCTGACAGTGTGGCTCGTCATAACCATAACCTTCTTCGTAATGCACGCAGTCCCCGGCGGTCCCTTCGTGGGCGAAAAGGCTGTCACCGAAACGGTGCGCAAGGCGATGGAGGCGAAGTACGGACTCGACAAGCCCGTTATCTCGCAGTATTTCACCTACCTATCGGATATCGTAACGAAATTTGATTTCGGTCCTTCGCTCAAACAGAGAGGACGCTCCGTGGTAAGCATAATCTTTGACGGTATGAAGACCTCCTCTATGATAGGTATAGTCGCGGCGTTCATCGCTCTTATCTTCGGAGTGGTGCTTGGATCTGTGGCGGCACTTAGACGAAACAAGGTCATCGACAGAGTGATAATGGTCATTACCACCGCTTTTGTTTCCATGCCCTCATTTATAATGGGCACTCTCCTGCTGACCGTTTTCGCTGTGAAGCTGAACCTCCTTCCCGCGAACGGCGCGGCTCAGAACGGTCTGATACTCCCGATCGTTACACTCTCGCTTTACCCTATGGCGTACATCACAAGACTTACCCGCTCCTCAATGCTGGACGTTCTGGGGCAGGATTACATAAGAACAGCTAAGGCAAAGGGCGTTTCGAGGACGAAGATCATCTTCGGACACGCGCTCAAAAATTCTCTCATACCCGTAATAACCTACTTCGGTCCCATGCTCGCCTACATCGTCACGGGTTCGCTCGTGGTCGAGCAGATATTCGCCGTTCCCGGCATAGGCAGAGCCTTCGTCAACAGCATAACGGGACGCGATTACCCGCTCGTTATGGGCACGACGATAATCCTTGCGGTGCTCATCGTTGTCATGAATCTTGTGGGCGATATCATGTACAAGATCGTTGATCCGCGCATTACGCTCGAATAAGGAGGGGGAATAAGAATCATGGAAAACAAGCCTTTCAGCACGCAGGTCTGTCTCGACGACTTCATACCTGCCACCGATGAAGAAAAAGAATACATGGTCAGTATGCGTCCTTCCTCCACCTTTTTCAAGGACGGCATAAAGCGCCTTAAAAAGAACAAGATAGCTGTCATCAGCTTCTTCATTATAGTTATCATCACCCTCGCGGCTATCTTCGCCCCGATGTTCTGGCCTTACTCCTATGACCAGATGTTGGGCGTGAACCCCGGTCAGCCTGTGGACAATTCCTTCCTGAACCTCGCTCCCTTCGAGTACGGACAGTCCGAGATCGCAAGAATGGAAGCGGGGGAGAGCGTTGTCCCCCACATCTTCGGCACCGATTCCCAGGGGCGCGATTATTTTATCCGCGTGGTATACGGCACGAGGATATCCCTCGCAGTAGGCTTCTTTGCGAGCATTATCGTACTGCTCATAGGTCTTGCGGTGGGCTCGGTATCGGGCTACGCGGGCGGCAAGGTAGACCTTATCATAATGCGGATAGTCGATATAATTTACTCACTCCCCGATATGCTCATGGTGATACTGCTGGCTTCGGTGCTGAAAATGGTGCTGGATAACGCCCTCGAAGGTACGGTGTTAAGCAAGATAGGCTCGAATATACTGAGCCTTTTCATCGTGTTCGGATTGCTTTACTGGGTGTCTATGGCGCGTCTTATCCGCGGACAGATACTCTCCCTCAAAGAGCAGGAATACGTCCTTGCGGCAAGAGCCGCGGGCGCGGGCGGAAAGTGGGTCATATTCAAGCACCTTATCCCCAACTGCTTCAGCGTTATCATAATCTCTACGGCGCTCCAGATACCAAGCGCCATATTCACCGAGAGCTACCTTTCGTTCCTGGGGCTTGGCGTGAACGCCCCCATGCCATCGCTGGGCTCACTGGCTTCCGACGCTCTGAACGGTCTCAGCTCCTATCCGTCAAGACTGGTTATTCCCGCCGTTGTCATCTCGCTCATCGTGCTTTCGCTGAACCTCTTCGGCGACGGTCTGCGGGACGCCTTCGACCCGAAACTCAATTCTTAAAGAAAGGGGCAGCGATATGAGCTTACTTGAAGTAAAAGACCTTCGTACCTCCTTCTTTACCGACGCGGGAGAGGTCAAGGCGGTAAACGGCGTTTCGTTTTTCCTCGATAAAGGAAAGGTGCTGGGGATAGTCGGTGAATCGGGCTCGGGAAAGTCCGTCACGGCTTACTCCATCATGCAGATACTCGCGGGAACGGGCAAGATAGTCGGCGGCTCCATAAAGCTGAACGGTCAGGAGCTCGTGGGCGCGGGTGAAAAGGTTATGAAGGACATACGCGGGAACCGTATCTCCATAATCTTCCAGGATCCCATGACGAGCCTTAACCCCACTTACACTATAGGCAAACAGCTCATGGAGGCGATACTCCTCCACACGGGGCGCAACAAGCAGGAGGCTTACGACCGCGCCGTGGAGATGCTCAAACTCGTCAACGTGAACGAGCCCGAAAAGAGAATGAAGCAGTACCCCCACGAGTTCTCGGGCGGTATGCGCCAGAGGGTGATGATAGCTATGGCGCTTGCCTGCGAGCCCGATATACTTATTGCGGACGAGCCTACCACAGCCCTTGATGTCACCATACAGGCTCAGATAATCGAGCTTATGAAGGATTTGCAGGAGGAGCTGGGCATGGCTATCATCATGATAACCCACGACCTCGGCGTCGTGGCTCAGATATGCGATGAGGTCATAGTGATGTACGCGGGCTCTATATGCGAGCAGGGAACTGCCGACGCTATCTTCTACGACCCCCGCCATGAGTACACCAAGGGACTTCTCAGCTCTATTCCCACCACCTCGAACGACGGCGAAAGGCTCCGCCCCATAACGGGAACGCCTATCGACCTGCTCAATATGCCGAAGGGCTGCCCCTTTGCGCCCAGGTGTGACAACGCCATGAAGATATGCCTGCGCGAAAGAGCCGATAGTATGCAGATAGACCCCTGCCACAAGGCGGCTTGCTGGATAAACGTCAGGGACATGATGAAAAAGGAGGGTGCCGCAGGTGAGTGAACAGCAAAAGAACGATAACCTGGTGGAGATAAGACACCTAAAGGAATACTTCAATGTGAACGTGGGCTTCTTCAAGTCCAGACCGCTCAAAGCCGTCGATGATGTTTCGTTTACGATCAAGAGGGGAGAGACCCTCGGACTTGTGGGCGAGAGCGGCTGCGGCAAGACCACCGTCGGGCGGACGATACTCAATCTCTATAAGCCTACCTCGGGCGAGATAATCTACGACGGCAAGCCTATCAAGTCAAAGAGCGATATCAAGGGATTCAGGAAGAAAGCCACTATGGTGTTCCAGGATCCCTACTCCTCGCTGAATCCCCGCATGACCGTTTCGGACATCATCGCCGAGCCGCTGGACGTACACGATATGTACAAGAGCAAGGAGGAGCGCCGCGAACGCATACTGGAGCTCATGGGCTACGTGGGACTTAATTCCGAGCACGCTTCGAGATACGCCCATGAGTTCTCGGGCGGTCAGAGGCAGCGTATCGGCATTGCCCGCTCCCTTGCGATAAATCCCGAATTCATCGTCTGCGACGAGCCTGTTTCGGCGCTTGATGTTTCCATACAGGCGCAGGTCATAAATATGTTCGATGAATTGCAGGAAAAACTCGGGCTCACATACCTTTTCATCGCTCACGATCTTCTCGTCGTGCGGCATATAAGCGACAGGATCGCCGTAATGTACCTCGGAAAGCTGGTGGAGCTTGCGGACGCCAAGGAGATCTACGATCACCCCCAGCACCCCTACAGTAAGTCGCTGCTCTCCGCTGTACCCGTCCCCGACCCAAAGACTGCCCGCGCCAACAAGAGGATAGTCCTCTCGGGAGATATCCCAAGTCCCCTTAATGCACCCTCGGGCTGTCCCTTCAGGACAAGGTGCGCCTATGCCACGGCTAAATGCGCCGAGGCTATGCCCGAACTGAAAGAGATATCAAGCGGACATTTTGCCGCTTGCAATATACTATGATCTATCCGATTAAGGATAATAATGGAGGAATCAGAATGAAAAACAAGATAATTGCAGCAGGACTTGCTGCTCTGATGGCAGCTTCCGTTGCGACAGGCTGCGGCTCGTCGGGCTCGGGCTCCGACGGCGGAGCTTCGGGCGGTTCGGGCGCACAGGAGATAAGCGTATGTCTTGCCTCCGAGCCCGCGACTCTCGACCCCGCGCTCAACTCGGCTGTTGACGGCGCTACCCTCTGCATACACCTTTTCTCGGGTCTTGCTAAGTGGGATCAGGATGCGAACGGCACTTTGACCCTTGTTCCCGACCTTGCGACCGAGCTTCCCGAGGGAGTTCAGAACGCCGACGGCACCGTGACCTACACTTATACCCTTCGTGACGGCGCCAAGTGGTCCGACGGCAAGGACGTTACCGCCAAGGATTTCGAGTTTGCATGGAACAGAGCGGCTTCTCCCGCGCTTGCGGCAGACTATGGCTATATGCTGGAGGTCGTTAAGGGCTACGATACCATGTGGGAGGAGGACGACAGCGGCAACCTCAAAAACCCCGATGCCAAGCTCGAAGTCTATGCCAAGGACGACAAGACCCTTGAAGTCACCCTGAACAATGACGTTGCTTACTGGAACGAGCTTCTTGCGTTCCCGTCCTATTTCCCCGTTCGTGAGGACATCGTTTCCAACGACAGCTGGGCTACCGACCCTTCTACCTACGTATGCAACGGTCCTTACAAAATGGAGAGCTGGGATCACAACAGCGTTATAACCCTCAGCAAGAACGAGAATTATGTTGATGCCGATAAGGTGACTATGAACACCATCAATTTCTACCTTTCGGACGATTCTAACAATATGCTCACAAACTTCGAGAACGGAAGCTGGCAGCTCATAGACGACGTTCCGACCAACGAAATGGCGAGCCTTAAAGAGAAGTACCCCGATGAGTACAAGGTAACGGGTCAGCTCGGTACATACTATGTATGCTGGAACGTGAACCAGGATCTTCTTCCCGCGGGAAGCACTCTGACGGGTGCGGACAAGCTCAAGGCTGAGGCTGAGATACGCCGCGCCTTCGCGCTCATAATCGACCGCAACTACATCGTTGACAGCATAGCCCAGGGCGGACAGGTGCCTGCTTCGTCATTCGTTGCTATGGGTCTTACCGATGCCGACGGCACTCAGCAGTTCTATCAGAACGCGGGCTCAAGCTCCGATTATGACGGCTATTACAACGTTTCTGCGGACGCTTATCAGAGCAACTGGAACTCCGCTATCGAAACGCTCAAAAAGTATTACACCTATGACGAGGCTTCGGGCAAGTTCACCGATATCCCCTCGATGACCTACCTCTACAACACCAACGAGGGTCACAAGGCTATTGCCGAGAACATTCAGGGCATATTCTCGGGCATAGGCGCTAACATGGCGCTTGAAAATCAGGAGTGGGCGACCTTCCTTGAAACACGTAAGAACGGCGACTTCACCGTTGCGAGAAACGGCTGGCTTGCGGACTTCAACGACCCTATCAGCTTCCTCGATATGTGGACTACCTCCTCGGGCAACAACGATGTTCAGTTCGGCAAGGGCGCTAACGCAGATGTTGCCGCTTACAGCATAGACTGCTCTGATCTGGGCGTCGATCTCAAGGTCGAGAACGGCACATGGGCTGACACCTATGATGTTCTTCTGACCAAGATCAAAGCCTGCACCGATGACAATACCCGCTACGGTCTTATGCACAAGGCTGAGGATATGCTCATGGAGACAGGCTGCCTTACGCCTATCTACTACTACACCGATATCTTCATGCTGAGCAAGAACGTTTCGGGCTTCTACAGCAATCCTCTTGGCTACAAGTATTTCATGTACTGCACGATACAGTAAGTTTTGAGATATTATCAAATATCAGTCATAAGTGCTGTCGGGTTTTCCCGACAGCATTTTTTATAGTAAACGACATAATTATTCAGACATTTGATGTAGGGTCGAGCATTGCTTGCCCGTGGATACAGGAATATCTATAAGTAAAATGACGTTCAATGCAGTCAGCTACTTTGCATTTCGGTGTTTCATTATCTGTTGACATTTGTTTGTAAATAGTGTATAATAAAATAAGAGCAGGGAAGTGCCTGCTTATCATATCCGTAAAAAGGAGTGTTTACAAATGGACATTAAAGAGCTTGAACAGTTAGTGAATCCCAGTTATACAACAGGTAAGGGCTGTCTCGGTCTGCTTTCGGCAACAGGCGATCCCGATGCGATCAACCTTTCAAAGCTCATCGACCTGTCTGTACCCGATAAAGACCCCATGCCCGACAGTGAGCTCAGGCGTGAGATCATCAGGGGCTATATGGTGGGTCAGGACGCAAGATACAGCGTATGGAACCGTCTTGCCGAGAAGTCCGACTGCGATATAATCATCGACCTGCCCTGCGGATATCTTCCCCACGGTCTTGCGGTAGCGAGAATGGGAAAGAACTATTTCGGCTTTGAGCTTCCAGTGGTAATAAAAGACATTGAACCTGCGATATATTCACTCTGCACCGAGGAGCAGAAGGAAAAGATACATTACCGCTCCGTTGACGCCACGAATTACGAGTCGATGAAAAAGGCGCTGGGCGATGTAAAGGGCAGGATATGCATAATAACGGACGGTATGCTGGGATTGTTCAACCGCAGCGAGCTTGACCAGGTTTGCAAGTCTATACTCAGACTGCTCTCGGAATTTGGCGGCGAGTGGTACACGTCTGACGTTATGAGCGTAGAGCTCATGGCACTAAGCTACGAAGCAGTGACTCAGAAGGACTCTGCCATAGTGCATCAAGCTGTGGTCTCGGGGTCTGCCGCAAATTCGGATATAGACAATGCCGAGAATCCGTTCATCGCCTGGGCTCCCGAGAGGTTGAAGGCGTACATGGAGGGGCTGGGGTTCAATGTCGAGCCCTTTGCTTACAGCGAGGTGCTTCCTCAGCTGCGTACTGCCGACGCCGACCTGATGGAAAGGCTCAAAGCAAGCTACTCGAAGATGATAGAATGGCGGCTCACTGCAAAAAAACAAACGCAGACTGTAGAAGTCGATCTGCCTTTTGAGGTGTCAAGCGAATTTAAGGACGGCGTATTCTCGGTCTCCGTACAGGGAAGAATGGACACGATGACCGCTCCCGAGCTTCTGAAGCGGTTCAAGGAGCTGCCAGAAAAAGCACAGGCGATAAATATTGACGTGGCGAAAATGGCTTATGTGTCCTCTGCGGGACTTCGTGTATTTCTGATGATGTACAAGTCGCTGGAGGATAAGAGCAGATTCAGGCTCATGAATGTCAGCGATGATGTCAGAGAGATACTCGAGACTACGGGCTTCGATCAGTTTCTTGTTTGAATCGTTCCGAGGAAGGAGTATAAAAAATGAAGTTGGTATCATGGAATGTCAACGGTTTCAGGGCTTGTTTGAAAAAAGGCTTTGAGGATTTTTTCAAGAGCGCGGACGCCGACATCTTTTGCTTGCAGGAGACCAAAATGCAGCCCGATCAGGCGGATTTTTCCCCCGAGGGCTATCATAAGTATTTTCACAGCGCTTTGAAAAAGGGCTATTCGGGTACGGCTGTGTATACTAAGACCGAGCCTATAAAAGTCGAGTTCGGCATAAACGGCACTCACACAGACGAGGGCAGGGTCATCACCTGCGAGTATGAGGACTTTTATTTCGTGTGCTGCTACGTTCCCAACGCACAGAATGAGCTGAAAAGGATAGATTACCGCATGGAGTTCGAGGACGACATGAGGGCATATCTTAGCGCACTCGATAAGAAAAAGCCCGTTATCTACTGCGGTGATCTGAACGTGGCGCATAATGAGATCGACCTGAAAAATCCGAAAGCCAACGTGGGGAATGCGGGCTTCTCCGATCAGGAGCGCGGCAAGTTCACCGAGCTTCTGGGTGCGGGCTTTGCCGATACATACCGCAGGCTTTATCCCGATACCGCAGGGGTCTATTCATGGTGGTCGTACCGCGCCAATGCGAGGAGGAACAACGCGGGCTGGCGTATCGACTATTTTGTAGTCTCGGAGCGCTTTATGGAAAAGGTGAAGGATTCAAAGATACTCACCGATGTCATGGGCAGCGATCATTGTCCCGTTGAGCTTGACATTGATCTCGGTTGAGCATACAGGAGGGTCCAGCCGATCTGTACCCTGCAAAAAAAGCCTTCGGATAAAGCTGTTACCGAAGGCTTTTCCTGCATTGCTCGGAGATGTGCAGTTCAAAAAGTTCGCTAATAAAGCCGTGTATTTTAGATCGGGCGCTTTTTTAACTGCACCCTTTCTCATATAATTCGGGTATTACATAAACCATAAATATTGAACGGAGGAGAAGGCAGTGCCAATAGGATATAAGGAGTTCTTAGCGAACGATAGAATCGGCAAGGGCTTTAACGAGGAGGAAAGGGATTTTCTCAAAGACTTTTCCGCAAAGCTCTTCGATGTGGGTTCAAGGCTGTATAACGGTGACGACACCGAGGAAACTAACAAGAATGAGCAGGAACGTGAGCTCGGCGACGAAATACAGGAGCTTACTTCACGGATAGACGTTTATGCGGGGCTTACCTCCGAAAACGCCTCCGACTTCTATGAGGAGAATTGGGAGGGGATCACGGATAATGTTGCTAAGGTCGGCAAAATGCTTGCCGAGGGGAACGCTTTCGCGATACTCATGGCAGATGGTACCAAGATCAAGAATACCGAATTCGGCAGGGACGGCGCTGACTTTTTCAGATTTCCGGAGCTTACCCAAAGCAAGCTGAACGTTGATATGAAAGCGCGGGAGCTGAAAGAAAAGTATGCGCTCACAAAGCAGGAAAAGGAAGCCGCCAAGGAAGAGCCTGCGCCCGAAGCGAAGCTCATTGACAGGAGCATTAACGCACTCAAAAGAAGGGCAAGGCTAAAAGACGGCTATGGCAAAAGTGTTAAGCTCGAAAGCAGCGATAACAACAAGGATATAGCGAAATTTACACACGAAGCTGCTAAGCGCTTCAACTCCGTGACAATCAAAGCTCCCGATAGCGCGGGAAAAAAAGCCGACGATCTGCTGCTGCTCGTGAGCATGGGTGCGGTGATAGACAAGAAGGAAAACGATCTGAGCGGCAATCTCACTGCCTCAAACGCCGGTGGTCTCGCTATCAGCCTCAAGGTTTTTAACGCAAATTTCCTTCTCGACAACTACATAAACACAGGCGACAGGCAGAGAGGTTTTTCGGACATCCTTGCAAACTCCCGCGAGGGGGCTGACAAGGCGCTCGGGGACTTTGACAAGGACCCATCTGCGGCGATAAGGTACATCAGGAATGTGGTCGATTTCGTTAAGAGGGACTTAGCTCACCCCGACGTCAACAGGAATACCGACCACGGTGAAAAAGAGCTTTAAGGAAGACGCCGCACAGAAAAAGGGGTTAAGGCTTGTGAAGGAGCGCCATTTCAAGGAGGCGTGCAATGGGATAAAAAGCATATTCGAGGCAAAAGGCTTTGCGAACAAGCCCCGAAAGCAAGCAGTAGACGAATTGGCGCCCTTCATCACGAAGATCATGACCGTGAACCTCTTTGAGGAGGCTATGAACAAGGACAACAGGGCAGGCTCGCTGAGACCCACCGCCGAAGAGTTTGACGCCATTATCCCAAATTCGCTGAATGTAGCAGAGATTAATCAAGGGATAAAGAAGCTGATAGACGACAAGTCGGTCTCTCCCGCAAAGCTCACGGAGCTTGCGACGAAGAACCATGGGAAGGGTTTCCTCGAAGCGGCGTCAAAGTACACGGTCAAGAATAAAACGGCTCCCGCCAAAAAGACCGCCCCCGCGCCTTAGCCGCAAAAAAACAACAGTATCAAGAAGTAATGAGCCGTGCGCTATCGGATATACCCGTATTAATTTTGACACTTTCCGGATATGTTTTTGTTCGCTTTTTGATCCCGAGTCATTATGGTTGAATTATGATTTTTGTTTCCGATCTCATTTTAACAAGCGTTTTATAAAAGCATATCACGACATTTTTTCATCGACCGCAAAATGAATAAAAATACATGATCGGTGCAAACTATTCCCGTATCAACAAATTTCTACACGGAGGTAAGTAAAATGAAAGCAACGGGAATAGTAAGACGCATAGACGATCTCGGCAGGGTCGTGATCCCAAAGGAGATCAGGAGAACTATGAGGATACGGGAGGGCGACCCGTCACAGACAACATTGACACCCGAGTATGCGTTCTACAATGCTATGAGGGATATAGCTGAGAGACTACATATCAAGACATAAATGAAAATGCCGTGCAGAGAGGTTTTCTGCACGGCATAACTTATAAAAAATTGACTTTTTGAAGGCAATATGTTATAATAAAAGAGCGATGAAGTTATTATTTGTATGGGGAGGATAGTATGCGTTCGGATTTGTATTCAAAGGCAATTGAGATAATTCGTGCAGTTTATGGCGAGAAAGCCGAATTTCGTGAAGGACAGTACGAAGCTATCGAATCGACTTTGACTCATCATAGGTCTCTGGTTGTTCAGAAAACCGGGTGGGGTAAAAGTTTGGTTTACTTTGTATGTACCAAAATTTTGCGTGACAGTGGACATGGTGCAACATTCGTTGTCAGCCCGTTACTGGCGCTTATGGAAAATCAATTACAGGCAGCCGCGGCATTTGGACTGCACAGTGTGGTACTTAACAGTTCTACAAAAGAGAACCGTGCCGATGATCTTGAAAAGATTAAAAGCGGGCGATGTGATCTGGTTTTCATTACACCTGAAACGCTCTTTTCAGATTCTGTTCGATCGGCGCTTCCTTCAATTCCGATCGGCTTGTTCGTTGTTGATGAGGCACACTGTATTTCTGACTGGGGACATGATTTCAGACTTGAATACACCCGGCTTTATCGCGTTATTCGTAAACTGCCGCAGACAGTTTCTGTACTGGGAACGACAGCTACCGCAAATGATCGTGTTATCGAAGATCTGAAACATCAGCTGGGTGAAAATGTGTATGTATCACGAGGCAGTCTGATGCGCCGCTCGCTCTCGATACAGATACTTCTCCTTCCGACGCCTGCGGAGCGATACGCATGGATGCTGCATAATATCCCGAATCTGCCGGGAAGCGGTATTATCTATTGTCTTACGCAGAGAGATTGTGATAAACTTGCGGCATTTCTTCAGGAAAACGGTATAAATGCGAAGGCATATCATTCAGGTATGGAGTCTGCGGAAACGGAAGCCGCGGAACAAGCTCTGCGCGATGACAGGCTAAAAGTCCTCGTGGCGACCGTGAAGCTGGGAATGGGCTATGATAAGGGGAATATCGCATTTATCATACACTATCAGCAGCCTTTGAATATCGTTGCGTATTATCAGCAGATCGGACGTGCCGGAAGAAATATTGAACGTGCGTATACATTTTTGATGTGCGGCGAGGAAGACTGCACTATACAGGATTATTTTATTGATACTGCATTCCCGAGCGAATATGAGGCACGTTCGGTTTATGATGTAATAAGAGCTCATTCCGAGAACGGCATTTCTGCTTCACAGATCGAAATATATGTGAACTGCCGCAGAAATCGTGTGGAAAAAGCGCTGATGTTTCTGCGGAATGAGGAGATGATATATAAGGAAGGTACGAAA
The DNA here is from genome assembly GCA_902781565.1 of uncultured Ruminococcus sp. Taxonomy (GTDB): domain Bacteria; phylum Bacillota; class Clostridia; order Oscillospirales; family Ruminococcaceae; genus YE71. Next base: position 15,165 of record CACZJT010000012.1, on the reverse strand, counting down.
TACTTTCCGACGCTTCATCCGTTCCGCTATAACCGTGAACATTATGAGCAGATCAAGGACATCCGAAAACATGAGCAGCAAAAGATGCGGGAATTTATACATACAAAAGAATGTCTGAGCCGCTTTATTGTAAACTGTCTTGACGACCCCACTACAGACAGGTGCGGAATATGCAGGAACTGTCTTGGTTATGCAGAGTATCCCGAACACCCTGATGACGCTGTATTACAGCTGACGCAGAAGTATCTGGAACGGCTTATCATTAGTATTGAGCCTCGGAAAAGGTTTCCAAACAAGGAGTTTACAGGAAGCTGCATAATAGATCACCCGAATCAGGAGGGCTTATGTCTTTCCAAATACGGCGATCCCGGTTACGGGATGATGGTCAAACAAGGGAAATACGGAACGCCGAATGGCTTCTGCGAGGAACTTATAGTAAAGTCTGTAAGTATCCTGAGAGATGTTGTGAGAAAAAATGATATCGATGCGCTCACTTGCGTGCCGTCTCTTCGCAGTTCTATTGTTGCGGATCTTACGATGGCTTTAGCAGACAAGCTGGGGCTGCCGTTTGTGCAGCTGCTTCAGAAGCAAGGTACCCGACAGCAGAAGGATATGGAAAACAGCAATTATCAGTGCCGAAACGCCTGGGATTCTTTTTCTGTGGTTTCGGGAACGAGTGATGTTCCTAAACGCATTATCCTTGTTGATGATATTGTCGATTCGGGCTGGACTTTGACGGTATGCGGATACAGACTGACACAGTCAGGCTGTGAGTTTGTTTTTCCGTTTGCGCTTGCTGACAGTTCAGAGAACAGGAGTAATCAGTAATGAATCATAATTCCGAAGTAATAATCATGCTTTGCAGTCACTTATCATCCGATACAGACTGCAAGCCGTTGACTCCGTCAGAATGGTCAGGGCTTGCCGACACCCTGCTCCAAGCCGACCTTGAACCCAAGGCACTGCCCGATCTTTCCGACAGTGAGTTTCTTGACCTGAAAATCGGAAAGGAAGAAACACAGCGGATACGCGGGCTGTTAAGACAAGGTGCGAATATTACGTTCGAACTGGAAAAATACAACAGCATGGGAATCTATGTTGTTACCCGTGCAGACGCGGCATATCCAAAAATGCTGAAATATCGTCTGGGGAAAAGCTGCCCCCCGCTGTTTTATTATGCCGGCGATCTTTCGCTTGCCAAAACTAAAACGATCGGTTTTGTCGGTTCCCGCGGAGCAGATGAAAACGACCGTCGATTTACGGAAAAGGTCGCAGGTACGATAAACAAGCTGGGATATTCGGTCGTTTCGGGAGGGGCAAAAGGTATTGATACGATAGCGGGCGACGCTTCTTTGAAAAATGGGTGCGCGTATATTGCCTATCTTGCGGACTCGATGGTAAAACGCATTCGTAGCAGTGATACTATCAAAGCGATACAGAACGGCAGAGTTCTTCTATTGTCGGCGGTCTCTCCCGATACGAGTTTTACGGCTGCGACCGCGATGATGCGGAATCGGTACATCTACGCACAGTCCGAAGCGACAGTCGTTGTACATTCCGATTACAAAAAAGGCGGAACATGGTCGGGTGCCGCCGATTGCCTTAAACATGAGATATGTCCCGAATTATGCTGGGATAACAAGGATTATCGCGGCAATCAGGAGCTTATCAAGCTTGGTGCGGTTCCGATAACTGAAGACTGGAATGGTGAAGTGCCGGAACTTTCCAGGAAGCAGGAGGAATTTGTTCAGATTTCATTCTTCGATTAGACTTGGCTTTTCGAGTATCTTCTCCTATTCCTTTTTGGCTTTTTTACCGCTTCGGACTTAATTGTGTTCGTTTCTTTAATAACCGTGTTATAAAAAGATGCCGTGCAGGAACTAAGTGTTCCTGCACGGCATGATGTTTTACGAGCTGTCAGTATAGATCAACTGTCTTTCCGGATGATCTTAAATAGACAAAGACGCCATGCAGGGGAGTTTCCTACATGGCGTTGATTTCTGATATTATAATGAGTCAAATTAATTGGTCATATTAATTATTTGTCATGACAGCAGTTCCTTGATCTGCTCGTCGGTATAGCTTTTTTTGCGCCATTTCTCGATGAGCTCGTTGTCTCGGTCAGCTCTGCCCTCTGCTCTTCCTTCTGCTAGACCTTCCTCCCTTGCGCTGCTCAAAGCGCTTGCTTCGTCATGCAAGCGCTTCTCACGGTAGTAGGTTTCCTGCTTGGTCTTTTCGTCGGCGCTGAGAGTGCGCAGCATTACTATGGTCTTATTGGGCTGTGTCATGACAGTAATTCTTTGATCTGCTCGTCGGAGTAGCCCTTTTTGCGCCATTTTTCGATGAGCTCGTTGTCTCGGTCAGCTCTGCCCTCTGCTCTGCCTTCTGCTCTGCCTTCTGCCAAACCTTCCGCCCTTGCGCTACTCAAAGCGCTTGCTTCGTCATGCAGGCGCTTTTCGCGGTAATGGGCTTCTTGACGGGTCTTTTCGTCGGCGCTGAGAGTACGCAGCATTACTATGGTCTTCTGTACTTCGGGGATTTCCGTTGATTTCTGAATATCCATAAGATCGCCCTCCGTTTCCGCGTTGATAAGGTTCAGCCAGTCCTCCATAGGCTTGTTCTTTGCTGCCGACTTTATCTTTTTAAGCTCGAAGAAATGTATGGAGAATTTCTCCGAAAGCACCTCGTGGCGTTCTGTTTCCAACACCTTGAAGTGCGAATGATATTCTGGACAGCTGAACTGGTTGAAATTGATGATGTTAATGCATATCGTCTGTTTGAGCGTGCTGTAGGGTTCGCTCTCTTTTAGCTCCTCACTATAAAGCTTCGACCAGTAAAACAGCGTGCGCTCGTTGAAATCAGTTTCACGGTTCACCTGCATCTCGATATTAACAAGCCTGCCGTCGATGTCGAGTCTCAGGTCAAGACGGCTGAATTTCTGATCGAGCTGTTCGGGCGGGAGTTCAACGTTCTCGATGTATACCTTCTTTATGCTTTCGCGTGGTATCTCCAGCAGCGAAGATATGAACGCCGCGATAATGTCCTCGTTCTTCTCGTCGCCGAACACTTTCTTGAAGATTATGTCCAGCTTTAGTTTGACGATCTTTGCATCTCGGTTTATGCTTTGAAATACGTCCATACCGTCACCTTCCTTTACATATATTATACCATTTCTGAGTGAGAAAATCAATAGGCATTTTGGAACAATGGTGAAAAAATATGTTATTACAGTATAAGAGGCTGATCCTGTGAAAAGCCCTTTTCAGCTCCGATTTTTTCTATCTTATTATCCCACTTGCTTCCCAGGTGATATATTCTGATGGAATCCAGATCTTCGTTGATGGCTTTACCTTTCCATAACATCATGAACGAGTGGTACTGCCGTGACCTCTCTCGTAAGCAGAGGGCAGTCATTCAGCAAAAGGGCAACGCAGGACAGCGTTTGACAAGCAGGGCAATCTACGGCTACAAAAAGTCGGCAGAGGACAAGCATATCTGGCTGATCGACGAACCGGCTGCGGATGTGGTGAAACTGATTTTCAGTCTTTATCTCGGAGGCTACGGTATTTCAAAGATCGCTCATACCCTCGAAAGTAAACAGATTCTCTCTCCTACGGCGTACTTCGGTCGCATAAAGGACGATAACACCGCAAAGGTCAACCCCTATCTCTGGTCACCGCAGACCGTTGTTATGATTCTCTCCAAACCCGAATACTGCGGAGATACGGTGAATTTCAGAACGGAAAAGCTGTCCTATAAAAGCAAGAAGATCATCTTCCATGACCCGAAGGACTACAAGGTGTTCAGAAACACACACGAGGCGATCATTGACCGTGACACGTTTGAGAGTGTGCAGGAGAGGCTGGCACAGCGAAAAAGAGTTGCGAAGATAGAGGAAATTCCTTTGTTCAGCGGTTACTTGGTATGTGCCGATTGTGGCTGTAAGATGTATTCCATGCGGACAAGAGCAAATACGAATAACAGCTATGTTTGTTCTGGTTATCGCAAAGCAATTAAGTCATGCACCTCACATTATATTCGTGAGGATACGCTGACTGCACTGGTACTTACCGAGATTCAGAGCTTGGTCGAGGATTACAAAGCGAATCCGAAGGCTTTTGTGAAGAAAATGCAGAAGAAGTTTCAGAGCGACAGCATGGCGAATACAAAGCAGGCACAAAAAAGACTCTCCGAGATCACGGAGAGAATCGCAAACATTGAGGTGTATATTCAGCGTTTGTTTGAGGATTAGGTCAAGGGCGATATTACGCAGGACGTATTCGCAAATCTCTCCAAAAAGTACGCCGATGAAAAGGTGGAACTGTTGGACGAGCGAGAAATGCTGAATCGTGGCGAAAATGAGCGAAAGCAGTTTGTAAAGAAATTTAATCATTTTTTGGCGGTTGTTGAAAACATTGAGAGCGTAAATGAGGTTACTCCCGACTTGTTGCGGGAACTGATTGATAAGATCGAAGTGTTTGAGGGTGAGAGAATACCCAAAAGCCGCATGAAATCGGCTAAAATCAAGGCTCACTTCCTCGGAATCGGTGCTTTGAAATAGCCGAAAAATATTACTTCCCTAATTCAATTAACCATATACAATACGTTTTGCAAATGCTTCATTTATCGTCCCTCCTTATCTCTTTTCTGATATTTTTCATATAGTCCGATATTGAAGAGGAAATATCGGGCATACATATATCCTTTAATGAGCAGCGGGAACATTTCGGAGAGCTTTCAGCTTGAGGAATTTGTTTGTTATCAAGCATTTGTGTCAGAGATAGGGCGGTCTCGATCACGCCTTGCCGTTTTTTCTCGGTAAAAGCGACTTCCTTTCGCCTGTGAGAGTTGATATAGAACACGGCTCCGGAAGCTATTTTAGAGGAATACATTTCTTCGAGGCACATTGCCTGCGCACAGAGCTGCAATTCGTATTCTTCCTCAGTTCTGAGCTTGCCGTGCTTGTACTCAATAGGATATAAAGAATATCGCTGATCGCCGAACAGAGACAGACAAGTTCCGTTCGAGTCAGGGACAGCTTCTATCGCATCACATTTTCCGATCAGCCCCAATTGCTTTGAGAATACTTCATGCTCTGTAAGGATATACTTTCCGTCACGAAATTCAGTTCCAACGGTATGAACGTTTTTATGTTCCGCAGTTCCTTTGACAGTATCGGTGCTGTCGTTCCATTGCTGTTCCAGCATAAGCAGTCCCACGCGTCTTATGCAGTAGTTGAACTGAGAAATATATGATAATGGGATATATCTGTCATCTTCCAATTTATTTTCCTCCTTTCGATCAGACAATAAAAGCGTGAAAATATCTCCTCCCCATGTGGGGGTGACGCAGCGCTCACGACAGGTGCGCTGACTGCTATGCGTTTCAATTCACACCCCCACGCGGGGGGTGACTCAGCACATAAAACACATGACCGTCCTTTGTGGTGTTTCAATTCACACCCCCACGCGGGGGGTGACTGCAAAATCGCACAAAGGTATTGCATATAAATAGAAGTGTATCGTGATATATATACAATTCAATGCTGTTTTGCAGCATAATAAGATCACATATTTCCGGAAAAAGGAAATGTCATATCGTTTTTTCGGCGCAGACCTCTTTGGGCGATCGGACATGATAGGGGTCTGCGCATAGCTTACTTGGCAATCAGCCAGTCATTGTCTTCGGGAATAGTACCCCAGCTGATTTCTCCGTAAGGCGTGTCAAGGAATCCGGCTTCGACGCCTGTGGGCAGAGCCGAGAGCTTTATGCTGCAATCATAATCACGATAGCTTCTCGGCAGTTCGATGTTTTCTTTCTTGGCGATATCTACCAGCTCAAACAGCTTGTGTGCGGGTGCGCAGCCGAGCTTCGCTTGTCTTTTGCGCTGAGTTTCATCGGTATCGGTCCCGACGTGCTTGAAGATGATAAGCGGGGAGATGACGGACATCTCACCCTTGCTTGCCGAACGGTCATGCTCATACATATTGAGTATCGCTTCAAACAGTGCCTTGAGATCGCTTTCATCGAAGCCCGTTTCCGCCGCGAGGTTCGCGCTGATAAATCCTCTTGCTTCGTAAAGACCGTAAGGCAGGAACTGCTTTCTGCCCATAGTCCTCAGTTCGTCCTCCGGCGTATTTTTCTCCACTTCCTCATAGTATGCAACTGTTTTTTCCTCATCTTTTGCTTTGTCGGACTTTGGTAAAGTAGCAGCCATTCTTGTGATGGAAATATCAAGCGGAAGTATCGGGTCGATAGACTTGGCAAAGGTAAGCTGTACAGGTCCGCGCACCTGTCCGGCATTAGGACCCGTGGAAAGCACCGCCCCGAATGTACGAACATCGTAGAACATCGAGCAGGCTTCTTTTCTTGCGGCGTAGATGCTGTCTTTGTCCTTTGCGGCAAAATCAACGCCTGCATTTTCTTTTGCCTTTGCGATAAATTTGTTGATATTGGTAGCGTTCTGCATGATTATGCTCATGCCGTCCTGTCCTTCAAACGCTGTCTGGATATAGTTGCGTATGCGGCGCTTTATTGCCACGTCGGTTATATATCCGTGCATATCCTCGGGGTCCATGCGGGGTGTGTTGCCCATATCGGGGTCTCCGTTCGGATTGCCATTCACACACTGAATAAAGAACATAAACTCATATCTGTTTCCGATAGCCATTATTTATCCCTCCGTTTTCTTGTTTTCAAATGCCTGCGATCTCTGAAAATAGTAACCGAGTGCAAATTCTGACTGCTGTTCGAGTGTAAATGTCTTGGGCAGAGAATCGCCTATTTTCAGCGATATTTCTTCAAGCATTCGGTTGTATGTTACATACATTCCCGGCTTATCGCTTTTGAGCTTTGAAAGATGATACTGTGCCATAGTAGCGAGCTTTCCCATGACAAGTGCAGGCGAGCTGCACGCACTTGTATAATAGCGTTCAACGACTCCTGCGCCGACATCTCCGAGAGCGGCGTTCTGTATCATCGCGTATACCGCCATGAGTCTGCCTGTCTGGTATGCCGCAGACGGGCTGTTGTTATTCAGCTTGTCCATTATCAGATCTTCCTCCTTTTTTTTCTGTTTTCTGTATTTCCTGTTGAGCCATGCCTTTAGTATCTGGCAGGCTGTTCTGTCCGGGATAATGAGCATCGAGGAGAAAAAGAAGGCTTTGCAACCGAGCATCGAAGCGCTTGAAAAGCTCAATCAAGAGTTCGCGGAGGAAGATGAAAAGGCGCTGAACGAGAGAAAGGAACTGTTCTATGAGCTTTGCTCACCCATTTTCGGTTCGCAAACCACCGAGAATGAGGTCAAGGAATGGTTCAAGAAGATCATGACTTCCGAGCGCAACAAGGGTGCAGTCGAGGCTTTGAAACAGCTCGAAGCCAATCATGTTAAGGAAATCGAGGAACACGAATCCGAGCGCATTAATGCTCTGAAAGAGAAGCTCGAAAAGAGGTATAAGAGAAAAACTGCACCCGAAGATAAGTCCGATTCGGAAAGTGATATAGATGAAATATTGGAGGACGAGAACAAGCCCGAGGAATCCAAAACATAAAATGATAAAAGTGCAGTTTCGCCTCCTGCACTAAGAATTAATTGCTACAATTGAATATCTTACAACTGAATACTTACAACAGAATATTTTATAAAAATTGAATATGCAAAAGTAAGCAATTAGTTATTGGGCGCTCCGGTCATACGCGGAGCCCTCCTACTCCGCGTATTCGCCGGCCCCGTGACCGTCATTATCGGGGCTGACCGAAAGCGCCTGCATTATTATGAAAGGATCAAATTGATAGGAAGTACAAGTTAACAATGAATAAGATCACCCAAAGAGTTAATGATAAAGAAAAAGGGGGCTTATTCATTGGAAATATATAACAAGCAGAATAAGGGCTACATTGAGGTGTGGCTCACGAATGAGGAACAGCAGATGTATGATCGTACCGAGCTGACCGAGAGGCTGCTGTCAAATGCTAATAAGAAATGTAAAGTCGTGTTTTTTCTGTCGGGAGGGGGTGATCTGTTTGGGTGTGCCGAGGGGCTGATATTGAGAAATCTGTAACGAGCGCGCCAAAATCTTCAAAACCCTCTTGACAAATCCTGTCGAACGTGGTACAATGTTGATATAGTAAATATAGCATTATATAAACAACATTTACAGAAAGGAGAGTGTTATGGACGAGAAGTTCAGGATCGCGGGCTACTGCCGAATATCCGTCGATGAAGAAATGGACAAGGACAATACTTCCATCGAGAATCAGAAAGCGATTATATCCGACTACGTTGCACGGACATTTCCCGATTCTGCGCTTGATTTCTATGCTGACCGTGACCGTTCAGGCTACACCTTTGAACAGCGTGAGGACTATCAGAAGCTCCGTAAGAAATTGTTCCGCGGAGAGTATGACATACTCATCATCAAAGACTTTTCCCGATTCTCCCGCCGTACCAGCAGGGGACTTGTGGAGCTTGAAGACCTGCGCGACGCGGGTATGCGCATAATCTCTATCGGGGACGGTATCGACTTTCCGACCTCGGACGAGTGGATGGCGATACAGTTCCGTTTCCTTGTGAACGAAATGCCCGTCACGGACACCTCTAAGAAGGTCAAAGCGGTCATCAGCAGCCGACAGAAAGAGGGAAAGTGGATATGCGCCGTTCCCTATGGTTATGTCATGACCAATACAAAGACCATGAAATTCGCCGTTGACGAGCCTTCCGCCGAGATCGTTCGCAAGATATTTCAGCTTTACGCTGACGGCTGGGGCTACAAGAAGATAGCAAACTACCTCACCGATCAGCATATCCCCACGCCTCGCAAGACCGAGGAAATGCGCAAGGAAGCCGAGGGCGAGGAGTATACCGTTCGCTCCAAAGCGGAGTGGAGCCTTGTTACGATAAGCGAGATACTGTCGAACGATTTCTACATCGGCACGCTCCGTCAGCGCAAATACCGCCGCAAGAAGATAAACGGCGGCGATGAAAAGCTGCAAGAGATAGATCATATCGTAATCGCTAACAATCATCAGCCTATCGTGGATTACAAGCTGTTCTCTGTTGTGCAGGAGCAGATGAAGGAGCGTTCGCGCTCCAATTACAGAGGTGTCAAAAAGTTCGACAATGTCTACACAGGACATCTGTTCTGCGGTGACTGCGGTTCTCCCATGTTTTCCATGAGCCGTGGCGATATACCGCAAGCCTACCGCTGCGGAACGTATCACAGACGTGGCACAAAAGGCTGTTCTTCTCACCATACAAGAGTTGATATGCTTGATGAACTGCTGAAATCATTTGTTCAGAAGGTCAGAGACAATTCCGAAGCCATGCTCGAACAGCTGCAAGAATCCATTGATAAGGAGCAGAAAGAAACTTCTTCAAGCAAGACGGTTGTGGAAGTCCTATTGCAGAGGATAGAGGACATCAAGACCGAGCTGAAATTCCTTGCTCGTCAGCACGTCAAGGACATCGCCAAGCACCCCGAACGTGAGGATATGCTTGAAGAAGTCTACCAAGAGCAGGTCGATGATCTTATGCAGCAGATAGAAGGCTTCCGCAATCAGATACAGCTTGCCACCGATAAGCACAATGCGATCATAACTATGAACCGCACTGCCAAAACGGTCATGGAGGTCTTTGATACGATAATCAATAAAGACAGCCTGACTAAAGCCGATGTGGATTTCATTCTCGACCGCATAGACGTTTACACCGACCGCATCGACATCAAGCTGAAACCCGATATTGATACGCTTCTGCATACGGGTGTTCCCGAAGAGCTGCAATTTGAAACGGCAGGAGCAGTCCAAAATTTTAATCAAGGCACTAAGAAAGCCGACAACCTCACACCAATCGCCCAAGTATGCACAAGCAAGGGCGAAATTCTTAGTGTCAATGTTATCAGTGAGGGTGACCCCCTCGAAATATACACGGGTCCCGAGGGCGAGGTCGTGTTCAAGAAGTACAGCGCTATGGGTGAACTGGAAAACGCTGCCGAAGCCTGTGAGGTCATCGCGAAGCTGGGCGGTGCACCCGCGGTGATATTCGACCGCGACCATGTTGTTGCGGTGTCGGGGGTGCAGAAGAAGGAGTACACCGAACGGCGTATCTCTGCGGCGCTCGAAGACCTGCTGGAATCCCGCAGTTTCTATTCATCGCAGGAGGACGGGTCTGCGCTCAAGCCCATTGAAGGCGTTGACAGCAAGGCTATAGCCGTATCGCCGATAATCTCGGCAGGTGATGTGGCAGGTGCTGTGGCGTTCGTGTCGAACGGCGGTGACGTCAAAGCCAACGACCGCCACATAATGCTGACCAAAGCCGCCGCCATGTTCCTTGGAAAACAGATAGAAGCATAAAAAATGTCCGCGCTTTTTATAGGCGCGGACGTTTTTGTTATCTGTTCCTCGGTATCAGAAAACCGTTTTCATCGGTGTGAGCGGTGATTTCGGCTTCGGGAATGTCGTCGGGCGGGGGAGGGAAGTCCTCGTCCTCCTCGTAAGCCTCAAAACCCCGGACGGCTTCTTCCGCAAGCGCTCTAAGTTCTTCGGTTCCCTCTCCCGTGACGGCTGAGAAAGGTACTACGGTTATGTCCTCAAAGCATGGTATCTCGTGTGCGAAGGCTTTCATTCGAGCCTCGCGCTCGGTCTTTTTCAGCTTGTCGGATTTCGTGAGCGCTATTATGAACGGCAGTTCGTTGTCTATCAGATAGTTTATCATCTGAATGTCGTCCTTCGAGGGCGCGTGGCGCATATCAATGAGCTGTACCACCAGTGCCAGCTGTCTGCGCCCGTCGGCAAGGTAGCCGCCTATCAGGTCGCTCCAGCCCAGCTTTTCCGATTTGGACACTTTTGCGTAGCCGTATCCCGGCAGGTCGGCGAGGTAGATGTCCCCAAGCTCGTAGAAGTTTATCGTGACCGTCTTGCCGGGAACGGAGCTCACCCTTGCGAGCGATTTGCGGTTCAGGAGCTTGTTTATCAGGCTCGATTTTCCAACATTCGACCTGCCCGAAAAACATATTTCGGGGCGGTCGGAGGGCGGGAGCTGGGAAAGTTTCCCGAAAGAGGTCACAAACTTTGCGTTGCTCCAGTTTATGTTCATATGCTGCCTGCTTCCGTGACCGTTTCGGCAGTGGGCTGCGGAACGGGAGCGTTCTTGGGCGGTCTGCCGCGCCTGCGTCTGACTGCGGGCTTTTCATTCTCGGGAGTGCTGTCTGCGGGCGCGGACTTCTCGGGTTCGGTGATGAGGGCGACTTTAAGTACGTCCTCGATGGTGTCCGCGAGCCTGAACTCCACGTTCTGTTTTACGATAGGCTCAACATCATCGAGATCGCCTTCGTTGGCATGGGGGATCACTACGGTCTTCATGCCTGCCTTGTAAGCCGCCATAGTCTTTTCACGCAAGCCTCCTATCGGGAGCACTCTGCCCGTGAGGGTTATCTCGCCCGTCATAGCCACATCGGGGCGGACGTTTATCCCCGAAAGCGCCGATATCAGCGCCGTGAGCATGGTAACGCCTGCGGAGGGACCGTCCTTTGGGGTAGCGCCCTCGGGGGCGTGAATGTGTATGTCCTTGTTCTCGTAGAAGCTCTTGTCTATACCGTATTTGTCGGCGAGCTGTCTTGCGTTGCTGACAGCCAGCTGTGCGGATTCCTTCATGACATCGCCCAAGGACCCCGTGAGCTGTATCTTGCCCTTGCCGTCGAGCACAAGGACTTCGAGGGGCATTATCACACCGCCCACCGATGTCCACGCAAGTCCGTTCACGCAGCCCACCGAGGGGGTCTTGATGTAGTAGTCGTCGGTGTGCTTCTTGTGACCCAAAAAGCTGTCGATGTTGCCCGATTTTATGGCGATCTTTTCCTCGCCCTCAACGAGCCTGCGGGCAGACTTCCTGCAAAGCGCCGCTATCTGCTGTTCGAGCTTTCTTACGCCCGCCTCGCGGGTGTAGCTGTCTATCATGGCGTAGATAGCGGTGTCGTTTATCTTCACCTGCGAAGCCTTCAAGCCGAACTTTTTGAGCTGTTTTGGGATAAGGTGTTTTTTCGCAATGTTGAACTTCTCCTCGCGGGTGTAGCTCGAAAGCTCGATGATCTCCATTCTGTCGAGCAGGGGAGGGTCTATGGTGTCAAGGCTGTTGGCAGTCGTGATGAACAGCACGTCGCTGAGGTCGAATGCGACCTCGGTGTAGTGGTCGCGGAAAGTCACGTTCTGTTCGGAATCGAGGACTTCGAGGAGAGCCGAGGAAGGGTCGCCGCGGAAGTCGCGGGATATCTTGTCTATCTCGTCAAGAAGCATGACGGGGTTTCTCACTCCCACCTGTCGGAGTGCCGCCACGATACGTCCGGGCATGGAGCCCACGTAGGTCTTTCTGTGACCGCGTATCTCGCTCTCGTCGCGCACTCCGCCCAGCGCCACGCGGACATACTTCCTGTCCAGCGCTCTTGCTATTGACTTCGCCACGCTGGTCTTACCCACTCCGGGAGGACCGTAAAGGCAGATTATCTGCCCCTTTACCTCGGGGGAGAGCTGGCGGACAGCTATGTTTTCAAGCACTCTCTGCTTGACCTTTTCGAGTCCGTAATGATCCTCGTCGAGTATCTTCTCCGCGCGTTTAACGTCGGCGGTCTCGGCGGAAAGTTCGTCCCAGGGCATGGTCAGCACCGTGTCGATGTAGCTCCTGAGCGTGCCCGACTCCTGAGAAAATGCGGGCATATGGGTGTAGCGGTCTATCTCCTCAGCGATCTTTTTGCGGGAATCTTCGTCGATGTGCTTTATGGCTTCGAGCTTCTTCTTGAAGCCCTCTATCTCCGCCATGTCACCCGCTTCGCCCTCGCCCAGCTCGTTTTGCAGGGCGTTTATCTGCTCGCGTATGTAGAACTCGCGCTGATTGCGGTTGACCGCGTTCTGCACTGTTTCATGTATCTGCGCTTCAAGGCGTGCGATGTCGGTCTCTTTCGCAAGGGTCACGCCGAGGACGGACAGCTTTTCCGAGAGAGTATCGGCAGTGTGTATCGCCTGCTTGTCGGGGAAGGCTATCGGCACCGAGAAGGCGATAGTCTCGAACACGTCGAGCGCCGTGTCGTCGGGATAAAGCTCCTCGGGGGTGATGTCGGTCATGGGACCTGCGGCGCGGATAAATTCATAGTAGCGGTCCTTGACCTCGCGCTTTAAGGCTTCAAGCTCGTTTTCGGGAACTATCTCCTCGGCGTAATTCGGGAGTATCGTCACGCTCGCCTTGTAGCCATTGCCGCGTGTGCTGAATTCGGTCAGTTTCGCCCTTGCCATGCCGTCAACGGTGCAGCGCATGATGTTTCCCGCGGTATCCACCAGCTGTCTTACCGAGCATATCGTGCCGATCTCATAGAGCTGGTCGGCGGAAGCCGGTCTTTCCAGTTCCTCGTCATACTGTGCGGTCAGGAACACCAGCCCGTCCTCCGCAAGAGCCTTTCTCGCCGAGAACACCGACTTCCTGCGCCCCACTTCAAACACTGCCTGTGAGCCGGGGAATACCACGACCCCGCGGGTAGGGATGCAGGGAAGTCTGACACTTCCGTCCTTTTCCGCTGTTTCTATCAGCTTTTTCAGGTTATCCTTGATATCCATACTTTCTCCTTTTTTCCTATGCATCGCAATTTCCCGTCTTGCGGGTATATATCTATTATAACAAATATGTGTCACGATTTCAAGCCCTGCGAGCCGTCCAATTGCTGTAAGGGCTGTGAGTTATTTCATTCCGCGCCGTTCATAAGAGCGACAGCCCGTCCCATAGCGAGGACTAAATGCTCATCGCTCAGGAATATCGGCTTTGCGTCGGGAGGGAGTGCGTCAGCCACCTCGTCCCGCCAAACGGTAAGCTGTTCAGCCGAAACGGTGGTCACGGGTTCGGGGACTGCGCGGCGAAGCTCTGATATGATGAGGGGGTAGCTGTCCCTTCGCATGAGCATGGCATCGAAGCCGTCAAGCTCCAGCCACTTGCGGCGGGTGAAGTCCTCATCGGGAATATCGAGCCGCTTAAACTCCGCAAAGAGCTTAGGCTGAACGACCTCGTCCCAGGCGATATCGGTATAGAGGTGGAACAGCACGCCTTTCATAAAGTCGGAGCCGCTGTCATTCGCCATGCGGAAGTCTGCTATATTGCGCTTCCACTCTCCGTAATCGCGTGAGCGAAGATGGGAGGCGTAGCGTATATCCTTTGGCGCGAACCCGCCTATGTTCACGGCGTCGGGGGCAATGCAGCCCAGATAGAACTGCGGTCGGTCGGTTATCCCGAGCGTATCTGCGGCAGAAGCCGCGGCTGTAAGGTGTACGGCTGACGATGGCACAGTGTTCCCCTCCTTTTTATTATAGGTCTTATTATTATAACATTTTATCTCGCTCACGTCAAGGGTTTTTGTGTGGAAAAAACGAAAATGGAGTGAAAAAGTGTTCTTTTTAAGGCGGACAAGCGTTTAGAGGGAAAAATATCAAAAATGTGCAGTATGATTAAATTTACGATATAAATATCATAATTTTGATATAACTCAAAGTGCAAATGTAGTATAATACAGACATGAAAAGGAACGATACCCAAGGTTAAAAGGAGGAACAGACATGAAGAAACTGAAAGGCTTTGAAAGAGGAGTGAACTTCGGCGGCTGGATGTCCCAGTGCGATTACAGCAAGGAACGTCTTGACGGCTTCATCACCGAGCCCGATTTTGCAAATGTCGCGGGCTGGGGGCTCGACCACATCAGGCTGCCGATAGACTTCAATATCCTCGAAAACGACGACGGCACCTACAAGGACGACGGCTTTGAGCGTATCGAGAACGCGGTGCTTCTTGCGAAAAAGTACGGGCTTAACATCATCATCGACCTGCACAAGACCGCGGGCTTCTCTTTCGATCACTTCGAGAATGAAACAGGATTCTTCGAGAGCGAAGCCTACCAGAAGCGCTTCTTGAACCTCTGGGAACAGCTTGCCAAGCGCTTCGGGAAATACAGCGATATCGCGGCTTTCGAGCTTCTCAACGAGGTCACGGAACAGCGCTTCATCGACGTATGGAACCGCGTTTCAAACGAGTGCATAGAGGTCATAAGGAAGTACGCCCCCGATATCCCGATACTGGTCGGAAGCTATTGGAATAACAGCCCCGACGCCCTACCCGATCTTGCGGCTCCGCATGATGAAAAC